>JAJZEL010000168.1 GCA_021828575.1 Pseudomonadota bacterium | reverse complement strand
CCTGACGCACCGTGATGATTTCCACGCGCTGGGCATTGTCGAGAGGCTGGTTGAGCGGAACGATCACCCCGTCCACCTTGGCCCCCCGGCAACGATGCCCAACCTCGGTGTGCACGTGGTAGGCAAAATCCACGGGAGTGGCTCCCCTGGGCAAATCAATGACGCGTCCCTGGGGAGTCAGCACATAAATCATTTGTTCACCAGGCGGCATGGCAGGATCCGGAGCTGTAACGCCCACCACATCTTTTTGCCACTCCAGCATTTGGCGCAACCAGGCCACCCGTTCCTCAAAGTTGCGGTCCGAGCGTCCTGCCCCTTCTTTGTAACGCCAGTGGGAAGACACCCCCAACTCCGAATCGCGGTGCATTTCCTCGGTACGGATCTGAATTTCCACGGGCAACCCTTCGGGGCCCACCACAGCCGTGTGCAGGGAACGATAGCGGTTTTCCTTGGGTCGTGCGATGTAGTCGTCAAACTCGCCAGAGATGGGCATCCAGAGGTGATGAACCAATCCCAGCACCGCATAGCAGTCTGCCACCTCCTTCACGACGACGCGTATGGCGCGCACGTCATAGATTTCCTCGAAGGCCAGGTTCTTGCGTCGCATTTTTTTAACGATGCTGAAGATGTGCTTGGGCCGGCCCTGGACGCGGCCTTCAAGGTGTGCCTGCTGCAACTGCTGCTCCAGAAGCGCGATCAGACGGTTGATGTAGTTTTCCCGGTCCACCAACCGTACGTCCAGTCGTCTGGCCACCGACTTGTACGTGCCCGGTTCAATGACCCGGAAAGCCAGGTCTTCCAGTTCCCATTTGAGATGCCACACCCCGATGCGGTTAGCCAGGGGAGCGTACAGGTCCATGGTTTGTCGGGCAATGGACAGTTGCTCGGCCTCATCCCTGTGAGACAGGGTTCTCATGAGCCAGACCCGTTCTGCCAGGGCCACGATCACGACGCGAATATCCTGCGAGAGGGCCAGCAGCAATTTGCGTATGCCTTCAAGGCGTTGCCCGTCCTGCCCCAGGCCACCTGGAGTGCGCTGGATACCGGCCACAATGGTGTCGATGCGATGCAGGTCCTTCAACATGGTGGCCACGTCCTGGCCATAGACCTGGTCGGGATTCTGACGTTCCAGGACTGGCCAGGAGATGGCACGCAGCAGAGCAGCCACGATGCACATGGGATGGGCTTCCACCTCACTGAGCAGGCGGGCGGTGGTCAGGGCACGCTGCAACAGGTCGGCATCGGCTTCCTGCCCCCCATCGCGTTCCGTTACCTGGAGAAACGCGCGCTCGATGAGAGCGGCGTCATCTCGCAAATAGCGTGCATCCAGACCAAGGCCAAACAGCCCTTCATCAGCATGGAGCGTGCGGGAATGGGAACGGGAAACCATGGCAATTCCTCAATCTGACCCAGTGAAGTATAACGGAAGGGTCTTTGATCGTCTCCTGCGCGAGGCTCCCAGTAATGGGGAAAAAGCGCTCGTTCCGGAAACAGGGTAATGCCCTGGTCCGTCATGTCCACATGCAGGGCGCCTGACTGGTCAGTGCGCCATATCCGGATGTGATGCTGACGATATCGTTCCAAGGTTTCCGGATGGGGATGGCCAAACCGGTTGCGGTATCCGGTGGAAAACAGGGACACCACCGGATGCACCTGCTCCAGAAAGGCCTTTCCGGAAGATGTTCTACTGCCGTGATGGGGTGCGACCAAGACGGTGGCCGACAACCGGTCAGCATGCCGTTCGAGCAGTTTCCGTTCAGCTGATCTGCCGATGTCGGCGGGGAGCAGAACATGGTGGCCCTGTGCACCGACACGCAACACACATCCCCGATTGTTGGTTTTGAGATGCCTGTTCCACACCTCGTCAGAATCCGGAAAAATCACTTCAAAAGTCACCTGATCCCATGTCCAGTGCTGCCCGGACACACAGGGAAAAGCATGGGAAACCCTGGCCAGAAGGGGGTCTCCTGGCATCAGGGAAGACAAAACCCAGTCAGGCGACAGGACTTGCAATACGCCATGAACCCCTCCACTGTGATCACTATCCCGATGACTCAGGACCAAGCCATCGAGATGACGAATGCCCAGCGACCCCAGGGCGGGCAACAGCGTCCGGCTGGCACCATCCGCTGCCATGCCATACCGGGGGCCCGTATCATAGAGCAGCGCATGGGCATGGGTCCTGACCAGGACCGCCAGCCCCTGGCCCACGTCGAATACGATCACGCTGGCCTCTCCCGAACCCGGGCCCTGGGGCACCACAATCAGGAGTACCGGCAACCCGAGCACGCCGGCCCACCGGCCTGGCCATCCCCTCGGGGCCAACAGGAAACCGATGCCCATCACCCCCATGGCCAGTACAGGAACAGAAGGCACAGCCCTGTTCCAGGTGGCCCAGGGGACATGCCCCAGCCATGCCAGATAGGCAGCGCACAACTGAAAAATGCCATGACCAAGCTTCAGAAGGAAGCCTAATCCTGGAATGCTGCCCGCCAGTTCAAGGGGAACCACGAGAAAACTCACCACCGGGATGGCCACTGCATTCGCAACAGGAGAGATGATCGATACCTGGCCAAACAGCATCACCAGCAAGGGAACCATGACCCATGTGGCCACCCATTGGGCCTGCAGCACCGACTTCCAGCCACCCTCCGGATTGACCCGATACGACCCGGACAGCATGAGACCGGACACCGCCCCAAAGGACAACCAAAAACCTGCGGACAACGGCGCCCATGGGTCCACCAGAAAGGTCAGCGTCAATGCCCCGAAAAGCACCCGTGATGAAGACAGGACATTTCCCTGGGCGCGCCCCCAAAGCACCACTGTCATCATGTACCGGGTGCGCTGTGTAGGAATGGAAAATCCTGCCAACAGGGCATAACCCAGCGCACCCCACCAGGCAGTCACCCAGCGTACCCTGAGGGACGGCCAGATCACGCTGGTCAATTTTGAAACCAGTCCGGCCAGCAGGGTGATGTGCAACCCAGAAATGCTGATCAGGTGACCGACTCCCGTGGCCCAGAAAACATTCCAGTCCTCCTGGGAGATCAGTGACTGGTCACCCACCACCAGCGCCACCATAACGCCTTTCCAGCGATCACCTGCCAGTTGTTCCAGCAGGCGATTCCTGACCAGTGCTCGCAGTTTTTCCACCGGAAAGCCGGATGACATGAACAAAAGGGTATTGCCAGGAACTGATACCACGGTCCCGATGGCACGCACACCACTTTCCAGTGACCAGGCCTCGAAATCAAATCCGCCCGGATTGATCAGTCCATGAGGCCGCCTGAAGCGGCACGTAAGGCGCCATGCCTGGCCGGGTTGAATGGCTGTGACAGGAGATCCGGTCGGAAAATGGAACCAGCCCATGGACACCATGCCGGGCACGTGAGCTCCGGCAGGCGCTGAAGTGGCATCCACCCGGAACATGAAATGAATGCCGCTGGAAGTGGTTTCCGGAAGCGAGGCCACCACCCCGGTGACCACCAGTGGCTTGCCTTCCAGGTCACTGTCCAGGTACTCGGACAACCTCCACTGCGCCCGCAAGTCTGCGTACAGGATCCCTGCCAGCAAGGCTGTCAAAAACACCCAGAGAAAGGTCGGGCTGCGCCGACGGGAATGCCTTTCTGGCCAAAACAGCCCGACACACGACAGGGTCAGCAGCATTGCGCAGGCCCAGACACCCGGTTGCGGCATGAGGGCAGGACTGCACTGCAACAGGAAGATGCCGGTGATCAGTCCGGCTTGAGCGCTTTGCACATCATCAGCATGGCAGGGTGTACCCCACCCGACCGGACAATGAGCAAAAGAAAATCAGATTTTTTGCAGCGTGCCGTCTATCAACTGATAA
>JAJZEL010000001.1 GCA_021828575.1 Pseudomonadota bacterium | reverse complement strand
TGCCAGCTCATAAGATTGCTCGTTTGGGAATTTCAAGAACCTTTCAACACATTCGTCTCTTTGAAGACATGAGCCTGCAAGAAAATGTGGTGGTGGGCATGCATGCGCGACTGAACTACTCGCTACCCGCCCTGCTCACCCGATCTTCAGAATTCAGACATCAAGAGAAGCAAGCTTTCAGGGAGGCCGAACAGCTACTCGAAAAAGTGGGGCTCGGAGGTTTTTCATCCGCCAAAGCTGGCGAACTTTCATACGGTGATCAGCGCCGCCTGGAAATTGCCCGAGCCCTGGCCTCTCAACCGCAGCTTCTGCTGCTGGATGAGCCTGTTGCCGGAATGAATGGCGCTGAAAAAAATGTCTTGCGTGATCTGATTCAGTCCTTCCGTCATGACCATTTATCCGTGTTGCTGATTGAACATGACATGACGTTTGTCATGGGTCTCTGCGACCAAGTCATCGTGCTCAATTTTGGGCGCGTGATGGCCATGGGAGAACCTCAGGATATAAAAAATGATCCTCGTGTCATTGATGCATACATTGGGAAAGAAGAGGACATTTCCTGATGTCCGAACATACACCCCTCCTCTGCCTGAAGCAACTGCATGTGGCTTATGGACACGTTCAGGCGGTCACAGGCATCGATCTGGAAATCCATCACGGGGAAATGGTCTGCCTGGTGGGCGCCAATGGCGCAGGAAAAACCACGACATTGCAGAGCATCTCCGGAATACAAAAAAACGCTTCTGGTCATATTCTATGGAACGGCACGGACATCAGCCACCTGCCCCCGCACCGCAGGGTTGCACTGGGCCTTGTGCAGGTTCCTGAAGGCCGAGCCATCCTGAACACGTTAACCGTTCAGGACAATCTGGTGCTTGGGGGGTACACGCAACCCGACAAGCCTGATCTGGAAAGCATTTACCACCGATTTCCCATTTTAAGGGAACGTCGTTCACAGCTTGCCGGAAATCTGTCTGGCGGGGAACAACAAATGCTGGCCCTCGGTCGCGCCCTGCTGGCAAAACCCAGACTTTTGATGCTTGATGAGCCCTCCATGGGACTGGCACCACAGATTACTCTTCAGATTTTTTCCATTCTGAGAGAGCTGCACCAGGAAGGGCTCACGATTTTTCTCGTGGAGCAGAACGTTCGGCAGGCACTCAAGCTGGCAGACAGAGGGTACGTCATGGAAACGGGAAAAATAACCCTGTCTGGCCAGGCAAAGGAGTTGTCCAACGACTCCCGCATCATCTCAGCCTATTTGGGCGGGTGATAAGGCAATTGGGCTGCTACATAAATGGAAAGGAATTCCAGTGTTCTCCCTCTGGCCAGTGAAGCTGCTGCCTGATTGTACATGGGCCTCCCCCAGCAGTTGAAACCGTGGGACATACCAGGATATGTTTGTATCCATGCGTCAGCCTTGTGTGAAAAAGTTTTTGTGACCGCCTTGATGGCGCTGGAAGAAATGTATTCATCCTGCTCGCCGAAGTGAAAAAGAACCGGACAATGAACCTGGTTGGCCAAATCCAGCTTCTGATCGATGCCAGCCCCGTAATAACACACGCTGGCATCGACCACTCCTGATGCAGCGACCAGATATGACAGGTTCCCTCCCATACAGTACCCCAGGCAGGCAACCTTGGCATTGGTCACGGCAGGATGATTTCTGAGGGTCTGGGCAGCAATGCCCATATCCTTGACAGCCAACCCGAAGTCCAGTTTGCCCATCAGATCAAACCCCTTGGCAAATCCGGCATCGTCATACCCCAGTTCCACGCGTTCTTCCTGACGCCAGAACAAATCCGGCGCCAGCACAACAAATCCGTCCATGGCGTATTGATCCGCCACAGCACGAATATGGTCATTGATGCCAAATATTTCCTGAATGAGCAAAAGACCCGGTCCCTCACCGGTAGGAGGCAGGCTCAGGTAGCCTTGAAAGTGCCCACCTTCTGGCGTACTCATTTGAATCCATTGGTTATTCATTTTTACTCCCCATTCGTTTCAAAATTAAGGGTGTCCGTATTCTATCCTTGGAACAAGGTGCTTTTTTGACAAAATGTTCATGTTGTTTTTTATGCCCCTTATTATCCATCCTGTCATGCTGACTGCATGAGTCCATCTCCCAATGACGTACTTAAAAACATCTTCGGACTGAGCGAGTTTCGAGACCAGCAGGCGGAGATCATCCGGACAGTGACTTCGGGAAAGAATACCCTTGTCCTGATGCCCACTGGTGGAGGGAAATCCCTGTGCTACCAGATCCCTGCCCTGTGCAGACGCGGCATGACACTGGTCATTTCACCCCTTATTGCCCTCATGCAGGACCAGGTGGGAAACCTGCGAAAACTGGGTGTTTCGGCCTCTTACCTCAACTCATCCCTCCCACAGATGACCCGGAACCATTTGCTAGAGGACATCAGGCAACGTCAGGTCAAACTACTTTACCTGTCTCCAGAACGACTGGTTCAACCTGCTTTTATTCATCTGCTGGATCATCTGGACAGGACAGGCGACCTGTCTCTTTTTGCTGTAGATGAAGCCCATTGCATCGCAGAGTGGGGTCATGATTTTCGCCCTGAATACCGACAACTCGGTAATCTCTTCACTCGATTCCCTCATGTTCCACGCCTGGCGTTGACTGCAACGGCCGATCACCGGACGCGGCATGAAATTCTCGAGCAACTTCACATGGTGGATGCCAGGGTTTTCGTCCGAAGCTTTGACCGGAAAAATCTGCATTATTGCGTCACCAAAAAAACGGATGCATTGAGCCAGATACAGCATTTCATCCTGAAGCGACATGAAGGAGAAAGCGGAATCATCTACTGCCAGTCAAGACGTGATGTAGAAATTCTCAATTCTGCATTTCAGGAAAAGAAATGGTCTTGCCTTCCCTATCACGCCGGCATGGATACAAGGACTCGTGAACAGCATATGCACGCATTTCTTCAGAACCAGGCGAAAATCATGGTGGCCACCGTCGCGTTCGGTATGGGAGTAGATAAAAAAGACATTCGTTTTGTAGTACATCATGGGATTCCTCGTACCCTTGAAGGCTACTATCAGGAAACAGGTCGCGCTGGCAGGGACGGCAGGCAGGCGGAAACCCTTTTGTTACATCACCCGACAGATATGCACAGGCGCTGGCATCTTCCAGACACTTCGGAAGCAAGTCTTCATTCTCAATGTTTTATCAACAAAATGAAGGAAATGGAAAATTATTGCACTATAAGGACATGCAGGACACAAGCACTCATGGCCTATTTTGGCGAGGCTCATGATGGGGTGTGTCACCGATGCGATAATTGCCATCCCGAGTACAGTCTTTGGGGAGGGGCCTTGTCTCGAATAAACTCTTCAGCATTGGCTCATGCGAGTTCTGAGACACGAGGCGGTAAGAAACGTTAGAATCACGGGTTTGCCCGAGTGGTGAAATTGGTAGACACAAGGGACTTAAAATCTGTCTTGTCAAGCCCTTTCTGCCGGAGGTGCTTGGCTGGAAGGCCAACAGTGACAATGGTTTGCGAGCATCCGAGACGTGGCAGTTTGGCTTGTCTTGGTAGCTAGGAGCCAATTAGGTGCCAGTAGAGAACAGAGGTAACAGATCACTCACGCCCGAGTGGTGAAATCGGTAGACACAAGGGACTTAGACAATTTGAGCCTTCGGGGGGAAACGCCCGAAGTGACGCCCGTCAAAGTCGGCGAAAGCCCTGGATGCTTCAGCATCCGAGTCAACGCCGAGCCAAGCCCAACCTCCGCGGTTGGGAAGGTGTAGAGAGCAGACGGCGGGCACCTAAGGCCGCAAGGCTATGGTGAAGGCGTGCTCCAGACCACGAACAGTGCAAGTGCGCTGGCGGCGAAAGTCGAAGTGGTAAG
>JAJZEL010000099.1 GCA_021828575.1 Pseudomonadota bacterium | reverse complement strand
ATTCCTGCCACGACAGCAAAGGCCACCTGGGTCCGCTGGCTCTGGGCACCAGCCAGTTCGGCCATGGCCGTCTGGGTCGGACTGCCATTCACCACAAAACTGCCTGAGATGCCCGTGGCCACATTGGCCATGCATAGCCCCAGAATATCCGAATCATCGTTGACCGGTTCATGATACCGCTCGGCAAACACCCGTCCTGTTGCCAGGCTTTGGGCGATGATCATGACCAGACAGGAGGCGGACAAGGGAATCAGGTCAATGGCTTCCCGCCAGCTCACATCTGGCCAAACCAGATGAGGAAAGCCGCCGGCAATGGGGCCCAATGTGGCAATCCCATAGGACGAAAGCCCTCCATATCGACCGACCAGAATGCCCGTCACCACCGCAAGCATGGCCACTGGAACACGAGGAGCATATTTTTTGAATCCCTGGATGGACAGAACAACCAGAGAAGAAAGCAGGATGGTGGGCCATTGAACCTTGGGTAAATCCTGAACAATTTCCAGAATCTGATCCAGTGATTTTGGGGAATGCAGGACAAATCCCAGCATGTCTCCCAGCATGGCGATGCCTACCTGGACGCCGACTCCCGCAAGAAACCCCACCAACACGGTTCGCGAAAGAAAATTGGCCAGAAAACCCAATCTGAATATGCGCGCAAGCATCAAAAAAAAGGCCGTCAGAATCGCTGTCATGCTAGCCAGCGCGACATAGTGTGCACTGCCTGCCACGGCCATTTTTGATAACTGGCTGGCCATGATAGTGGCCGTGGCCGAGTCAGCGGCCACCACCATGTGCCTGGAAGAACCGAACAACGCAAATGCCAGCAATGGCAGGAAAACGGTGTACAAGCCAGTCACGGGGGGCATGCCGGCAATTCGTGCGTAACCCAGCACCTGTGGAATGTCCATGGCCGCCAGGCTGATGCCCGAAAACAGGTCTTTCCACGTCATCGGAATCGGTTTGTCAAAAAAATTTTTCACACTGACTGCTCATCAAATGTCACGCCCAAGGGCTTTTATCAATGGGGCCAGATAGGGCTCATAGGATTTCCAGACAGCCGAACTGCCCTGATACATTTTCCGGCGCACTTGGGAAGCGCTGGCCGTATGAACCGGACGATCAGTCTTTTCAAATGACAGGCATCGCTCATCCCATGGCAAGTCACAGTAGTCCAGAAGACGGCGCGTTTCTTCTTCCTGATGCTCGGTGAGGCGTTCATAGTTCAACTCGTAAATGCGTCCCGGGAACATTGAATGCCAGTGGTTCATGAGATTTTCGTAAAGACGGTAATAAGTTCCCAGATCTGAAAGATCATAAGGAAACCCCATGGAGGTGGCCGGAAAATACTGTTTGAAAATTGACCAGCAGGTAGCCAGGGGATCACGTCTGGTGTGAATCACCTTAAGTTCAGGATGGGCCCACAGCAAAAAACCCAACCAGCGAAAATTGAGAGGCATCTTGTCCGTAATGCGCTGCCTTCCTTCGCGCAATCCATCAAGCTCCCGAACATAATCGCCAATCACCTGACGACAGGCCTTCCCCATCATGTTCGGCTTGACATCCAATACCGGGGGAATTCCCTGATTCAGAAATTCCCGTTCCCCCCCCCCTGTCACCTCAGGGTGGGAAGCCAGTATCTGCTCCACAAGACTTGTACCTGTCCTGGGCATGCCCACAATAAGGATGGCGTGAGAGAGTCCGGGCACCCCCCCCTCGCCTCCGCTGACCTCCTGGACTTGCATAAGTGCACCAAAAGCGGGGTATATGCGGTCAAAGAGACGAATGTCCTGTTCAATGTCATAACCCAGAAACCCCTTGCGCAAATGATTACCTTCCGACAACAGGGCGAATGCTTCCTGATAGAGTTTCAAATCGGAGCAGGCCTTTCCCAGGGCAAAGCACACGTGCATGCGCACATTGGGTTGCTGTGTGTCCTGCCAGATCCGGGTCATGATGGGCACATGGGGGTCATCCGGGGTATACGTCTTGATCTGGCTCAAATTGTTGTGCCCTTCCACGAACCCGGGATTCACCTGAATCGCCCGATCAAAACTGGCCCGAGCTTCGTCCAGATGACCGAGGTCAAGCAACACCGAACCCAGGTTATTGTGAGCTCTTGCCTCATTCGGCATCAATGCAATGGCTTTCCGGAAAAGGCCTTCGGCTTCGCGATAGCGCCCTGATGCGTGAAGCACGGCTCCCAGATTGAGGCTGGCATTGCCATAGTCGGGCTGGAGTTCAATGGCCCTGGCGCAGACCATTTCTGCCTCGCTGAAACGCTGTTGCTGCAACAGGGCATTGCCCAAATTGCTGTACAACATGGCCTTGTCGGGTATCAGGGCCATGGCCTGCCGGTAATACCGTTCGGCTTCTTCGGGCCGCCCCCAGTCACAGTACAGATTTCCCAGGCAGTTGAGGGTTTCCGGGTTTTCCGGACGAGTAGCCAGTGCTTTCAGGAACTGTTCCTCTGCTGGCAGGTATTGCCCCAGGCGTTGAAACACAAGCCCCAGATTGAGACGGGCTTCCTCATCCAGCGGGCTCAACCCGACAGACTTGAGCATCGGGTCCACGGCTTCAGCAGATTTCCCCTGTCGTGCCAGCACCGCCCCCAGAACTTTCCAGCCCCACACGTCCTTCGGGTGCCTGCGGGTGAATTCGAGAGCCAATCGCTCCGCCTCTTCCAGATGCTTCCGTGTGACCGCCAAGGTCAATGAATTGCGCAATGCCTTGTCTGACATGTCAATACCCATGAAGCCACTTTCCTGTTCGTATCCTATACCGTGCTGCCCATTGTAATGGCCCGTGATGAAGTCGTTTTCCGTTTTTACAAAATGACGGGTAGCCTCTTGATGCACTCGGAAAATTTTTGAAAAACTTTGAACCTTCACCTGGCACTCCCTTCTAATCGGGAGCAAGCCGTGAAGATTCTATCGGGAGGATGACCACATGGAATTCAGTGGAAAAAAGCAGGTCGTGCTGGTTTGTGCAACCATTGTTGGCGTCAGCCTGACGCTTCCTGCTGCCGCAGACCGTGGCTGGGGATGGGGCGGCTTCGGACTGGGAGTGCTGGGAGGGGCCATGATTGGTTCAGCCTTGGCCCGCCCCTATTACTACCCGCCCTATTACGAACCTTATTATTACGCCCCTTATCCCACTGCCGTGGTGGTACAACAGGCGAGCCCACCCCCCACCACCATGGTGGCACCTGTGCCAGCATCATCCCCGCCCACCTGGTATTACTGCAATTCTGCGCATGCCTACTATCCATACATATCGAGCTGCCCTGAACCCTGGCATGCGGTACCCGCTCAATAGACATAGCAACTCCATACACACCTGACACTGAGACCATCTCATGAACCGTACCGTTTTACGGGCGCAGTTGCCTGCTGTCGCCAGTTATCTGTGCCTTGTCCTTGCCGGCAGTGCACTCCCGTCACTCTCCCAGGCAGACGGGTTTTATCACGAAGGCCGTTTTGAGCACCATGAGTTCCGTGAGCATGATGTTCGACTGTTTCGCCCGCGGGAACTCGCTCTCTGGCGTGCGGGCGCCTGGCACCACGAATGGCACAATGGCCTTTATGGCTGGTGGTGGTTTGCTGCCGGAATCTGGTATTACTACGAACGCCCGGTCTATCCATACCCCCTTGTGGTCGCCAGCGTGACTTATGTGCAGCCTGCCTCAGGCCCCAACATGCCACCCCCTTCGATCTCGCCGCAAGGCACCATGGTCGTGGCTCCCCCGGGGGCTGCAATCGCCTACTATTACTACTGTCGTCCAGCTCATGGCTATTACCCCACCGTTCCGCAGTGTCCGGTTCCCTGGCGCCTTGTCCCAGCCTCTGCCCCACCCCCCGGTCCACCGCCAGCCATAAAGGC
>JAJZEL010000015.1 GCA_021828575.1 Pseudomonadota bacterium | reverse complement strand
GAAGTGGCCGATCTTTGGGATGTTCCGGCGGTACCGGGAATCCCTGGCCTGACTGCAGTCGAACTGTTCGATGCGCTGCACGATGGCACCGTAAAAGCCGTCTGGATTGTGTGCACAAATCCGGCGCAATCCATGCCAGATCAAGCGAAAGTTCATGAGGCCCTGAGTCGTGCGGAATTTGTGGTGGTTCAGGATGCTTATCGTCACACGGCTACAGTGGCGTTTGCAGATGTGTTATTGCCTGCCACGACATGGGCCGAAAAAGAAGGGACGGTCACCAATTCCGAGAGGCGCATCACGCGCGTTCGTGCAGCCGTGCCCCCTTACGGTGACGCTCGCCACGATTGGGCCATTGCTGTGGATATCGGAAGGCGAATGGAACGACTTCTCGGGCGTTCCACCCGGGCAGGCGGGTCACTGTTTCCATACGATACGCCGCAGTCCATATGGGAAGAGCATCGAGCCAGTACCGTGGGACGTGATCTGGATATTTCGGGTTTGTCCTACCCGATTCTTGAGGAGATGGGACCACAGCAATGGCCTTATCCCTTGGGGGCCATGACCGGGGCGATACGTTTGTACGGGGAGGGGGTTTTTGCGACACCGTCCGGCAAGGCGTGTTTTTTGGCTCCACCGTTCAGTGCTGTGGCAGAGCCTGTGGACGCGAGATACCCCTTTGCCTTGACAACAGGCCGACTGAGGGATCAGTGGCATGGCATGAGCCGGACGGGGACGCTGGCAAGACTGGGGGCGCATGCACCTGAGCCCGTGGTTCAGATCTCTTCCGGGGACTGTGCGCGTCTTGGCTTTGAAAGTGGTGATCTGGTGCAAGTCGTCAGTCGCCGGGGCAGTCAGGTGCTTCCTGTGCAGGCATCAGAAGAAGTGGCGCCAGCCCAATGTTTCATTGCCATGCATTGGGGAGAGGAATGGGTGGGCGGTCGCACCGGGACCAGGGACAACCATGGCGTAAATAGCTTGACTTTGCCGCTCATCGACCCGGTATCACGCCAGCCTGAACTGAAGCACGCAGCGGTCAGAATATTGAAAGCGAATTTGCCTTGGCGATTGACGGCATTCGCCTGGTTTCCCCGGGAGCAGGTGTTGTCTGTTCAGATGCGTTTGCGTGCATGGATTGGACGTTTTTCCTATGGGAGTTGTGTGTTGTTTGGCCACGAAACCGAGTCATCACCGGGATCGGTAGGGATCTTGTTGCGTCTGGCCAATGATGTGGCGGGCAGTGACGACCTGATGGAATCCCTGACATCGGACCTGGGTTTGCAGGCGGACAGGACGGGAGTGCTGCGTTACGAAGACAAGCGCCGTGGAGTACTCCGGTTGATAAGAGTCGGCTCTGGCTCATCAGGACAAAAACTGGAGGCGGTGCTTGTGTCCGGTGAGCGAGCTCAGGTAACGGCTGCCTCATGGTTGAGGGAATATCTGGAAAGTGGCGTTTCAGTGGATGGACTGGGTCGGGCATTGCTGATGCCAGGAACCACTCCACCAGGGAAGATTCCGCTTCGCGGAAAAGTCATTTGCTCCTGCCTCAATGTAACAGAGCAAGCCATTCAAGGCGCTTTGCAGGATTTTCCGTTGCTGCCACCGGACATCCTTCTGGAAAAACTGCAGATCCAGTTGGGTTGTGGCACCAATTGTGGTTCTTGTGTGCCTGAATTGAAGCGCATGGTGGCAACGAAGGGTTCGGCGGCAAAAAACCATTTGTAAACTGGAGATGTTCGTGGACAAGAAATCCTTCCTGAAAGCAGGTCATGCACCCACGTTATTGGCTGCTTTCCTTTACTTTGATCTGGCCTTCATGGTTTGGGTGATGCTGGGTCCTTTGGGAGTACAGATATCCCATGATTTGCATCTTGATGCTGTGCAAAAAGGGCTCATGGTGGCCACGCCGGTTTTGGCAGGCGCTGTATGGAGAGTGGTTTTGGGCATACTGGTGGATCATCTACAAGCGCGTATGACAGGCATCATCGGGCAAGTGGTTGTCCTGGGAGCGTTGTCCGTAGCTTGGTGGCTAGGTATCCACAGTTATGAACAGGTCCTGATTCTCGGCATTTTTCTTGGAGTGGCCGGGGCATCATTTGCTGTGGCACTGCCATTGGCTTCACGGTGGTACCCTCCGGAACATCAGGGCAAGGCATTGGGTATTGCGGGAGCCGGGAATTCCGGGACCGTGTTTGCTGCGCTGTTTGCCCCATCTCTGGCGGCAGTGTATGGCTGGAACCAGGTGTTCGGTTTTGCGCTGATCCCGTTGTTCGTCGTATTTGTTCTGTTCCTTTTTTTGGCCAAGGATGCGCCCAATCCACCTGAACCCAAATCTCTGGCAGAGTATCTTTTGGTGCTCAGGGACAAGGATTCGTGGTGGTTCATGTTTTTTTACTCAGTGACCTTCGGGGGGTTTGTGGGACTGGCATCTTCCCTGACCATTTATTTCAACAGCCAATATGGACTGGACGCACGGATGGCGGGGTTTTTTACAGCAGGGTGCGTATTTGCCGGATCTCTCGTGCGTCCCATGGGCGGCGCTTTGGCTGACAGGTATGGTGGCATTCGCATGCTCGGGGTCATGTATGTGGTGGCGCTCTCCAGCCTGGCTGTTGCCGGATTCGGCTTGCCGCAGGCCTGGATGGCCCTGATCATTTTCGTACTGGCAATGCTGGCCTTTGGCATGGGCAACGGGGCAGTATTCCAGTTGGTCCCGCAGCGTTTTCGCAAGGAAATCGGGGTCATGACGGGTCTTGTGGGTATGGCAGGAGGTGTGGGCGGTTTTTATCTGGCGTCGAGCCTTGGCTATTCCAAGCAGGTTACGGGCAGTTATACCTGGGGTTTTTACGTTTTTGCGTTATTGGCCCTGCTAGCGCTTGCTGGATTGAATGGCGTGAAGACGCGCTGGAGAACCACCTGGGGTGCCGCTCATCTGACCAATGCCAGAATCTGATTACATGATAACCATAACTGCACAGGTGTCGCCATGTCTGTTCCATACATCATCGGTTTCAGTTCTCTCGCGGGGCCGAAACCACGTAACGAGGATTTTTGTGGTGCGGTGAGTCCACAGGGCAGCGAGCTCGAAAACAAGGGGTTGCTGGCCGCCTTGGCAGATGGCGTTGGTGGGCACCCCAATGCTCACCAGGCCTCCGAATTCGTGGTGCGCGGCCTGCTGGCTGATTATTACGCCACGCCGGATACGTGGGGTGTATTCAAATCACTGGATGTGGTCATCCAGTCCCTCAATCGATGGTTGTTTTCCCAAAACCAGGCTACCCTGATCACTTCGGCCGGGATGGCCACGACATTGTCCGCGCTTCTTCTCAGGGGGGACCGCTATCACTTTTCCCATGTGGGTGATTCCCGGATTTATCTGTGGCGGAAAGGACAATTGGTACGGTTGACCCAGGATCATGTGTGGGATCATCCGGAGCTCAAGACGGTTCTCTCCCGGGCCGTTGGTTTGGATGGGCTGTTGTCGGTGGATTACGGTGATGGCGAACTGTCCATTGGTGACCGTTTCCTGATTTGTTCGGATGGTGTATGGAACCCGCTGGGAGAGCGCCATCTAAACGAGGTGCTTCGCACTGTTCCGGAACCGCAGGAAGCAGCAGAACAATTGACGCGCTACGCTCTGAATGCGGGAGGTCGTGACAACTGCTCTGCCATGATCATTCGTGTGGACGCCATCCCGCCTTCCCGGATGCGGGACAGTTTGTTGGCTGCCAGTCGGTTGCCCGTGCCGGAACGGTTGAAGGAAGGCGACGAGGTAGACGGTATCGTGATCGATGGGATACTGCATGAATCCAGAACCGCCCTGCTTTATCAGGCGCATGTGCAGTCCAGTGGCCAGAAATGTGTATTCAAGACATTGCCACCCGGAGCCGATGAGGCGGCTGGTACGGCATTGGCCCATGAAGAATGGCTGGCGCGTCGGGTCGTGGACCCTTCCTTTCCACAGGTTATTCCCGCAGAAAGCAGGAGCTATCTTTACTATCTCATGAGCTGGCACGAGGGTGCCACTCTCGGAAGCTGGTTGCGTGAGGGTCGCCATTTTTCGGTGGCGGATGTGGCCAATCTGGGCATGTGTCTCCTGCGCGGGGTTGCAGCACTGCACCGGTTGTCCGTGGTGCACAGGGACATCAAACCGGACAATCTTCATTTGGGGGCAGACGCACGCCTGCGAATTCTTGACTTGGGGACGGCGGTATCGGAAGGGCATGATCATGGCGAGGCAGGCAGCCCCGGGACGCCCAGCTACATGGCGCCAGAAGTCCTGGAAGGATCTTCTGCCACCGTCTCCTCTGATCTCTACGCTTGCGGAGTGACGCTCTATGAGTTGCTCACGCGAAAATTTCCCTATGGGGAAATTGAGCCATTCCAGAAACCGAAGTTTGGCGAACCCGTATCACCGTCGCGTTATCGGGGCGATATCCCTGCCTGGCTTGAGCGCATCATTCTCAAGGCGGTACAGCCTGCACCGGAGGAACGATTTGAAACGGCCGAAGAATTCCTTCTGGCCCTGGAAAAGGGTTCCCACGGCCAGTTGCAGGTGCCTCGGCGCAGGCCGCTGGTGAAACGCGATCCTGATCTGGTGCTCAAGATTTCTCTGGCCATCTCATTGGTGACCAACGTATGGCTGACGTATTTGCTTCTGGTGCTGGAATGAGGATGACGGCAGTGCGTTGATCACGTTTGCCATGGTCCGGCCTGAATGACCATCACCATAAAGCGTACTGGATGGAAAGCGACTGATGATCTGCTGTTGCAAGGCCTTGGCCAGCGTTTGTGGTGACCAGTGGCAGTCCAGGACATTGGGGGCTCGGTCACGCCCTGTTTGCCTGTCTCCCAGATTGACCACGGGTGTTCCAAGAAATGCACATTCCCGGACTCCAACGCTCGAATTGCCTACCAGACAACGGGTGCGGGACAGCAGGCGGAGGAACGCCTTGCCTTCAAGATGAGTGATGAGGCGAATGTTTTCCATCCCGGCTGTTCGCGTGAAATCCTTGATGGCTTTGGCAGTGGCATCCGATCCAGCGTCACTGTTGGGCTGAAAGACAAACATGGGAAGCCCCAGTTTCCGGCTTTCAGTCAATGTCATGACCATGTGGTCGTAACTTGACCGGTATATGGTCGTGTCAGCGTGCTGGAGCACTACGATGTAGTCTCCCGAGATATCCAGATGCGCGCCAATGCCTTGTCGGCTCACGGCATTGGCCACATGATCCATGGGTAATTCAAGCGCTTCGCGGGCCAGATCAATGGAAGGGCATCCCGTGACAAAAATGGACTCGGGTGTTTCGCCCATGGCCTCCAGACGTGCGGCAGCCTTGTCATGGGCCACTAGATGAATGTCGGACAGCTTGGAGATGGCATGACGCACCCGTTCATCAATATTGCCCGTCAACTCGCCTCCCTGAACATGAATGAGGGGAATGCCCAGATAGGAGGCTGCAATGGCTGTCCCCATGGTTTCATGGCGATCGGCGATGGTGATGACCCAGTCGGGTTGTTCGCGTTGTAGCAGAAAAGCCGTGGATTGCAGGGTTTGTCCTGTGGTCAGCGCCATACAGATGGGGTCGTTGCCTTCCACGAGCGTGTGCATGCCTTCCATCACGGAAAACCCGTCATGCCGGATCAGATCGATCACACGACCATACCTGTCCAGCAAAGTGGATCCGGAACAGAGGATTCTTAGATCCACGTTCTCGCATGTTTGCAGGAATTTCAGGGCAGACTGGATTCTGGAATAACTGGCGCGAGCCGTAATGGCTACAATGATTTTCATTCTAGTTGATGTCATCTGGAAAAAGCGGGTGATGGGCGGGTAGGGGGTTCAGCAAGGTTTTGCCCAGAAGCGAATCCAGAGCGTCATATTCCATTCCGCCCCCTGGTTTTTTGTAGGCCATGTCTTCTTTTTGAAGGACATGCCCGGCTGGCAGGGGGCGCGTGGTGTACCAGCTGCGTCCAAAAATTCGGCGTCCGGGGGCCTGCGTGGCGGAGTGCTGATCCCGAAGTACGGGATGTGACCTCATGCGCCAGGCAGCCTCGGTGCCCCGGACAAGAAACGCAAGTTGCTCGGGGGTCAGGGATGAAGAAACGTCCGGCCCGAACATTTGCGGGTGCAAGGTCAGGTGGACCTCGATGAGCGATGCCCCAAGGTACGCGGCCAGAATGCCGGCATAAGGCTGTCCGCTGTGATCAGAAAGGCCCACGGCAAGATGGGGGTACGTGTTCTGGAGTTCCGACAGCAGATTCAGGCCAGCTGTTTCCGGAGGGGTGGGATATTCCGTCGTGCAATGAAGCAAGGCCACATCACAACCTCCTGAGCGGAAAAAATCCACTTGTTTGTCGATGGTCTCCGCAGTGCTTAACCCGGTGGAGAGAATGACGGGTTGTCCGGTATTTCTGACCCAGGCCAGAAGTTCCGGGTTATGCATTTCCCCGGAGGCTATTTTCCAGGCAGGCATTTCCAGTCGTTGCAGCCAATGGCAGGCCTCTATGGAAAATGGACTACTCAGGAAAATGATGTCGCAGTCATCAGCGCACTTCCGGAGTTGCTGCCACTGTTCGAACGTGAATTCCATTCGCTTCCAGTAAGCATGACGGCTACTGTCCTGCTGGCTGAAAGGCACCCTCCAGGGTTCATGGGGAGTGCTTTCTGCATCCGCAATATGGGTTTGAAACTTGATGGCATGAGCGCCACATTGTTTGGCCACACGGATGAAAGACATGGCCAGACCCAGGCTACCCTCGTGCGTCTGGGCCACCTCTGCCACGATGAAGGGAGGGTGATGGGGGGATAGGGTTCTGCCGTTGATATTCAAAAAAATGACCTGTTGAAAACATGAAGTCCTGGCATTGTATCGGGTGAATTGTTGTGCGGTGTTACAGAAAAGGGCAGTGTGGTAAGAATCTGTTGTCGAAGGATCTGAAATAAAAAACGCCCTGTCTGGCAGGGCGTTATGCAGGATAAATGGTGTTTGGGATGGTTGTTAGAACGGAATGTCATCCGGGAAATCATCAAACTTGCCCCCACCCCCCGCCTTGGTAGCCCCTCCGGTTGCAGGAGCATTGCTGAAGCCCTCTGATCCTCCGTTACCGGTACGGCCGCCCAGCATTTGCATGCGATCGGCAACGATTTCCGTGGTGTATTTGTCCTGGCCATCCTTATCCTGCCACTTGCGGGTTTGCAGACGTCCTTCCACATACACCTGACTGCCCTTTTTGAGATACTCGCCGGCGATTTCAGCCAGCTTTCCAAAGAAGGCCACGCGATGCCATTCGGTACGTTCCTGTTTTTCTCCGCTTTTGTCTTTCCAGGTATCCGTGGTGGCCACGCTGATGTTGGTGATGGCCCCCCCATCTGGCATGTAGCGCACTTCCGGGTCCCTTCCCAGGTTGCCTACCAGTATGACCTTGTTGACCGATGCCATGATGCAGCTCCTCTTTTATGTTAGTCAGGTTTTTTGAATTGAATGGCCCTGGCGGCAAAAAACCACAGGGCAGACAGTGAAGCGGAAAAAATCGGAACAGCCTGGGGGCCGAAAGTACGGGATAGCAAACCTGCCATGCTGGCGCCAAAAAATACCCCGAGGAATTGGCTGCTGCTGAAAACACCCGTGGCTGCTCCCTTGGCTCCAGGGGGGGCCACAGTGGTGATCATGGACGGCAAACTGGCTTCCAGTACATTGAACGTGATGAAAAATAGCAGCAGGGCGATAGCAATGCCCCAGGGGCTGCCTAGTCCGGCCAACAGGACCAGTTGAGCCAGGACCAGCGTGGCGGCACAGGCCAGCAGCACAGCCTTGCGATGTTTTCCATGGGACATGGCCACGCCGGGAATCATGAGAATGAAGGAGGCCACCATCACGGGCAAGTAAAGCTTCCAGTGGTCCGGTTGTGGAAAACCGTCATGTACCAGGGCATTGGGGATTACCACAAAAGTGGCCATGAGGTTGGCGTGCAGGATGAAAATACCAAAGTCCAGCCGCAAAAGTTCGGGGGTTTTCAGGACAAGTTTCAACGAGCCTCGCGGTGGCGAAGCCTGGGTGCCAGGCGAGGGAACCACGAAAAGAACCACCAGAATGGCCAGCAGGGAAAAAATGCCTGTGAGCGCGAACAGGCCAGGAACGCCCACCAGGGGGTAGAGCATGGGGGCCAATACCATGGAAGCACTGAACGTGAGGCCTATGGTCACCCCAATCGAGGCCATGGCCTTGGTTCTGTGTGATTCACGGGTAAGATCGCCCACCAGGGCCACGATGGCAGAGGCAATGGCCCCTGAACCCTGAATGGCTCGTCCCAGGATGATCCACATGATATTGGTTGCACTGGCAGCCACAAAGCTGCCCAAAGCAAAAATCACCAAGCCTCCAGCAATGACGGTTTTTCTTCCGATGCGGTCTGACAGCCAACCCAGAGGAATCTGGAGAAAAGCCTGGGTTAGCCCGTAAGCCCCTAAAGCCATGCCCATCAGTGCCTTGTTGTCGCCACCGGGCAAATGGGCGGCGTACAGGGCAAATACGGGCAAGATGATGAACATGCCCAGCATTCGAAGGGCGAAGATGCTGGCCAGGCTCAAAGTGGCACGCATCTCCAGTGGAGTCATCTTATCGGTTGGTTTCATGAGAATCTTGCAGAAAAAAAGAAGGACTTAGCGTATATTATCAGGTTACGGTTTGTCTGATTGTAACGCCCCATGACACAAGACTGGATACGCATTCGCGGGGCTCGCACCCATAACCTGAAAAACATTGATCTGGATTTGCCGCGTCATCGTCTGGTGGTGGTGACGGGGCTGTCCGGTTCCGGCAAGTCTTCCCTGGCGTTTGACACGCTCTACGCCGAAGGGCAGCGTCGCTATGTGGAATCCTTGTCAGCCTACGCCAGGCAGTTTCTCCAGTTGATGGAAAAGCCTGATGTGGATCTGATCGAGGGATTGTCCCCCGCCATTTCCATCGAACAGAAGGCGGCGGGCCATAATCCGCGCTCAACCGTGGGTACGGTCACTGAAATCCATGATTACCTTCGCCTGCTGTTTGCGCGGGTGGGTGCTCCTTATTGTCCCGAACATGGGATTCGGTTGGACGCACAAAGCGTGTCCCAGATGGTGGATCACGTGCTGGCCCTTCCGGAAGAAACACGCCTGATGATACTGGCCCCTTTGGTGGAAGGGCGCAAGGGCCAGCAGCAAGAGCTTTTTGACTCCCTTCGTGCACAGGGGTTCGTGCGGTTGCGTATCAATGGTCAGGTCATGGACATGGATGCTTTGCCTGTGCTCGACAAAAAACGCAAGCACACTGTTGAGTTGGTGGTGGATCGTCTGAAAGCTCGTCCAGACATGAAACAGCGGTTGGCGGAGTCTTTTGAAACCGCATTGCGTCATGGTGACGGCCGTGCCTTGGCCGTGGAGATGGACAGCGGTCAGGAACATCTTTTTTCAGCCCGGTTTGCTTGCCCTGTGTGCGACTACTCACTTCATGAGCTGGAGCCCCGATTATTTTCCTTCAATAATCCGGCAGGGGCCTGTCCTGAATGCGATGGTCTGGGCACGATCAGTTTTTTTGATCCACGTCGGGTGGTTGCATTTCCCCACATGAGCCTGTCCAACGGAGCCATCAAGGGCTGGGACCGGCGCAATCAGTTTTATTTCCAGTTGATCGAGGATCTGGCCGCCCATTATGGTTTTGATGTGGAGGCGGCGTTTGACCAGCTTCCTGACAAGGTCCAGAAAGTCATTCTCATGGGCTCGGGAAAGGAAAAAGTGATTTTTCACTATCCTGGGGTGGGGCAGCGCATGACCATTCGGGAACATGTTTTTGAGGGGGTGATCCCTAATCTGGAGCGTCGTTACCGGGAATCCGATTCGATGCTGGTTCGGGAAGAGTTGTCGCGCCTGCGTACCGAAAGCGCCTGTCCCCAGTGCAACGGGTCCAGATTGCGCCGGGAAGCGCGCCATGTTCGGGTGGGTGAGCACACCCTGCATGAATTGAATAGCCTGCCCCTGAAGAACGCGTTGACACTTTGCCAGGATCTGCGACTGGATGGCCGGCGCCAGGTGATTGCAGAAAAAATCCTGCGCGAAATCGTGCTTCGGCTTCAGTTTCTCAATAATGTGGGATTGGAATACCTGCAGTTGAACCGTTCGGCAGAAACCTTGTCCGGTGGGGAGTCCCAGCGGATCCGGCTGGCTTCGCAGATTGGTTCGGGATTGACGGGGGTCATGTACGTTCTCGATGAGCCTTCCATTGGACTGCATCAAAGGGATAACCAACGCCTTCTGGATACGCTGATGCATTTGCGTGATCTGGGCAATTCGGTGATCGTGGTGGAGCATGACGAAGACGCCATTCGCATGGCTGATTACGTGGTGGACATGGGCCCTGGGGCCGGTGAATGGGGTGGGCGGGTGGTGGCCCATGGCACGCCCCGCGAGGTGAGCGAACATCCCGAGTCCCTGACCGGGCAGTACCTCTCCGGTCGTAGAAGCATTCCCGTGCCGGAAAACAGGCATGCGCCCGATCCGGAGCGGACACTGGTGCTGACAGGTGCCAGAGGCAACAATTTGCGTTCGGTGGAGCTCAGGTTGCCGGTAGGACTTCTTGTGGGAGTGACGGGAGTGTCGGGTTCGGGCAAATCCACCCTGGTGAACGATACCCTGTTGGCTGCCGTGGCCCGCCACCTTCATGGCAGTGCACAGGAACCGGCTCCCCATGACTCCATTACTGGACTGGAACATTTCGACAAGATCGTCAATGTGGACCAGAGTCCCATTGGCAGAACACCGCGTTCCAA
The DNA here is from genome assembly GCA_021828575.1 of Pseudomonadota bacterium. Classification (GTDB taxonomy): domain Bacteria; phylum Pseudomonadota; class Gammaproteobacteria; order Burkholderiales; family Ferrovaceae; genus JAJZEL01. Next base: position 4,862 of record JAJZEL010000015.1, on the reverse strand, counting down.
CCCGGCCACCTACACCGGCCTGTTTACTCCCATCAGAGAGCTGTTCGCGGGTGTCCCGCAATCCCGCGAGAGGGGGTATGGGCCGGGACGGTTTTCATTCAACGTGAAAGGAGGGCGGTGCGAGGCCTGCGAAGGGGACGGTGTCATACGGGTGGAAATGCACTTTCTGCCGGACATGTACGTGCCCTGTGATGTATGCCATGGCAAGCGCTACAACCGGGAAACCTTGGAGATTCGATACAAGGGCAAAACCATCGACGAAGTGCTGCGCATGACGGTGGAGCAGGCTCAGGAGTTTTTCAATGCCGTACCAACGGTGGTTCGTCGTTTGAACACGTTGCTGGATGTGGGTCTGGGTTACATTACGCTGGGCCAGTCTGCCACTACGCTGTCCGGGGGCGAGGCCCAGAGGGTCAAGCTGTCCCTGGAGTTATCGCGGCGGGATACGGGCCGTACCCTGTTCATTCTCGATGAGCCCACCACAGGATTGCATTTTCACGATATCGAGCTTCTGCTGAAAGTCCTGCACCGATTGCGTGATCAGGGCAATACGGTCGTGGTGATCGAGCATAACCTTGACGTGATCAAGACCGTGGATTGGGTGGTGGATCTGGGCCCGGAAGGAGGCGATGGAGGCGGGCGGATCATTGCCCAGGGAACACCGGAACAGGTGGCGACCCAGTCTGACAGTTTTACCGGCGCGTTCCTGAAGACTCACCTGAAACCTGTCAGGTCCCGTCGCCGCAACACCTGATAAAAAGTGCCTGCACGGCCGACATGGCTCGTTGAACCGCAGGCTTCCGGTAGTCCCAGATGGACTCTCCCGAAACAGGTTGAAGCACCATGGTGGCATTGGCTTCGAATACCAGTACCTCGCCTTCGGGTGTGACGTTGAAATCAAGTCCGAAATAATCCAGCCCGATTTCCCTGGATGCATGTCGCAATGTATTCAGCACTTCATGCCCCAGGTGTTTTTCAGGGTCATCCAGAAAGTTTTTTTCTTCTGTCCTCAGATCAGGACGTTCTGTCATGAGCGAACTGAAGTAATGGACTTTCCAATGATCTGAAATGGCCAGGTGCACCGGATAGGGTTGTCCGTCCACCATCATCACCCGGTATTTCCTGAACAGGCCATCGGCGCTCTGGTAAGGCAGATACTCCATGACAAGCAGTGTGTCGCCGGGCAACCGGTCGATGGCTGCAGGCAATTGGCCGGGTTCATCCACACGTTCCATGAATTGCCCGCCGTGGAATCCGGGGGATCGCAATAGCAATGGAAAGGCCAGGCCATGCAGCCGGTCGACCAGCTGTGGGCGTGGCAGAAGTTGGGGTTGCACAACCCTGATGTGTGGCAGGCGTCCCAATGTGGCTGCCTGCATCATGCGTCCCGTTTTCAGAATGCGAGCCGGATCATTGATGACTTTTGCATTTGACTGGCGTATCAGTTCTGCAGCCTGCTCCAGGGCGGAAGCGCAGCGGTCGGCATCACCGATGGCATTGAAAATCAGGGCATGCGCAGGCAAACGGGCCTGGGGATTCCAGTATTCGACGGCCAGGCTGGTGAAATCAAAATGTTGCCTGTCCAGCAGGAAACGCCACGGAATATTGCCTTCCTGGGCAGTGGAAAGCACAAGTACGGGGATAGCCGAAACTTCTTTCCATGAAGGGTATCGCGCCAGGGGGCGTGACATGAATCCGCAATCGCGATGGAACGCTGCCTCTGCTTCACGTCCCGAGCGGCTTAGACAGGCGGCCAGGCCTTGATGGGCCTCGGGATGGTCAGGTTGACTGGCGAGAACTTCACGAAACCGGGCTTCCGCGCCTGACAGATCATCACGGTACAGCATGACCTGCCCCAGATTTACCCGAGAAATGAGATGGGCTGGTTGATGGGTGATGGCCGCGGTATAAGCAGTTTGCGCAGCGGCCATGTAACCGGTATCAAACAGCAGGGTACCCAGGTTATGCCATGCACCGGCATGTTCAGGGTGCTGGCGAAGAAGTTCAAGATAACATTCCCGCGCTTCTTGAAAGCGGGTCGGACCGCCATGGTTGACGAGGTGATTGGCCAGGTGAAACAGGATGTCGGAGGAATGGCGGGCAGCCGCCAGAGCCTTGCGGTGACACTGTTCTGCTTCAGAAAAATTGCCCCGTTGTTCAAGAAGGAGCGCCAGGTTGGTCCAGGCTGGGGCATTTTCCGGGGCCAGTGAGACCGCCTTGCGGTAATGTGCAAGCGCTTCCTCAGGCCGATTCAGTTGCGACAGGATGACCCCAAGGTTGAAGTGCAATGGAGCGGATTCGTCCAGCGCCAGGGCTTCACGCCAGAAACGGACCGCCGACTCCAGTTCACCCTGCTCTGCTGCCTGGATACCTGCGCGATTCAGGGCCTCGGCATCGGCGGGGTGCTCAGGATTCATCGGACCTTGATGTGCAGTTCCCGCAATTGTTTTTCATCCACCGGGCTGGGGGCCTGGGTCAGCAGGCATTGGGCTCGCTGGGTCTTGGGGAATGCAATGACATCGCGTATCTGGTCCGCTCCAGTCATCATGGCGGTTAGCCTGTCAAATCCGAAGGCAATACCGCCGTGAGGAGGTGCGCCATATTGAAGGGCTTTTAGCAAGAAACCGAATTTGGCTTCAGCTTCCTCTGCCTCGATGCGCAGTGCGCGGAACACCTTGGACTGGATTTCCTCGCGGTGAATGCGGACCGACCCTCCACCAATTTCCCAACCATTGAGTACCACATCGTAGGCTTTGGCCAGAGCCTTGGAAGGATCGCTGTCCAGATAGGTCTCGTGCCCATCCTTGGGTGAAGTGAAGGGATGATGAAGAGCTACCCAGCGTTTTTCTTCGGTGTCATATTCAAACATGGGGAAATCCACAACCCAGAGGGGTTTCCATCCGCCTGTGGAGAGGCCGCGTTCATGCCCCAATTTGACTCTTAATGCTCCCAGGGCGTCATTGACCACCTTGGCGCGGTCGGCTCCAAAGAAAATCAGATCACCATTCTGCGCGCCTGTACGTTCCAGGATTTGCTGGAGCGTGTTTTCATTCATGAATTTCACGATGGGTGACTGCAGCCCCTGTTCATTGGGTTGCAGTCGGTCATTGACCTTGATGTAGGCCAGTCCCCTGGCGCCGTAAATAGACACGAAAGTGGTGTAGTCATCTATTTCCTTTCGGGTCAATTGGCTTCCTTCAGGGATTCTCAGGGCAGCCACACGTCCATCAGGAAGGTCGGCAGCGCTCCGAAACACCTTGAATTCCACGGTTTTCATGAGGTCCGTGAGTTCGATGAACTCCAGAGGGATACGCAAATCCGGTTTGTCAGAACCAAAACGCGCCATGGCTTCGGCCCAGGTCATTCGCGGGAACGGAGTATCCAGATCAACACCGATGGTTTTTGTGAAAAGATCGCGCACCAGGCCTTCCATCATGTCCATGATTTCTTCGGCAGACATGAAGGAGGTTTCAATATCGACCTGGGTGAATTCCGGTTGGCGATCGGCTCTCAGGTCCTCGTCGCGGAAACATTTGGTGATCTGGTAGTAGCGGTCGAAGCCGGAGACCATCAACAGTTGTTTGAACAGTTGTGGTGATTGGGGCAAGGCAAAGAATTGGCCGTGGTGTACGCGACTTGGCACCAGATAGTCGCGGGCACCTTCCGGAGTCGAGCGGGTCAACATGGGGGTTTCTATGTCGATGAATCCCCTGTCGTCCAGATACCGGCGCACAGTCATGGCTGCCCGATAACGAAGTCGCAGATTGTTCTGCATGGCAGGGCGACGCAAATCAAGAAAACGGTTTTCCAGGCGCACCTGTTCGGAAAGATGGTCGTCATCCAGCATGAAGGGTGGAGGCAGGGAAGGATTGAGGACTTCCACTTCGGTTGCAAGGACTTCCACTTCGCCACTGTGCAGGTGGGGATTGAATGTGCCTTCGGGACGAAGTCTGACACGGCCAGTCACCCGGAGGACAAACTCGTTGCGCACGTCTTCGGCAATGGCAAAGGTGACCGGATTGTCCGGGTCACACACGATCTGGACCAGTCCTTCCCGATCACGCAAGTCAATGAAAATGACCCCGCCATGGTCGCGGCGGCGGTGGGCCCATCCCATGAGAGTGATGGTCTGGTCGAGATGGCGGCGGTTTACAAGGCCGCAATAGTCGGTACGCATGGATCTATGATTCTCTTTATAAGTGAAGTTATTCTGTGGATGTTGTCTTGTCCCCTGGTGTCGGATCAACGACGCCCATGGAAATGATGTGCTTCAGGGCAACATCCACGCCCATATCCAGCTCGATGACCTGGCTTTGTGGCACCAGAAGGAAAAATCCGGAAGTGGGATTGGGCGTGGTGGGGACATAGACATTCACGTGGGGTTCATCCAGGTAGCGGGCGATTTCCTCGGCGGGCAACCCGGTCTGGAAAGCCAGCGTCCAGCACTGGTTGTGAGGATAACGAATCAACAGGACTTTTCGGAAAGCCTGGCCAGAACTTGAAAATAGCGTATCGCTGACCTGTTTGACGCCCGTGTAAATGGTATTCACCACGGGAATTCGCTTGAGGAGTTCCTCTCCCAGCTCCAGAAGCCGGCGTCCCAGCAGGTTGGCGGCAACCATTCCGGTCACTAGGATGACCAGCAGGGTCACCAGTACGCCGAACCCTGGAATGGAAAACCCGAACAGTGCTTCAGGGCGCCAGGCGGGAGGTAACAGAAAAAGGGACTCATCAAGGGTATTGACGATGAGGCGCAATACCCAGACGGTGATGACCATCGGGATCAGAACCACGATCCCGGTCAGAAAATACCGTTTCATCAGGAAGTGCCTGTGGCTGGAGGAGTGGTTGCAGGTGGCGTG
>JAJZEL010000062.1 GCA_021828575.1 Pseudomonadota bacterium | reverse complement strand
GAACTTGAAGAAGAAGGTGAAGTAGCCGATGCACTGGCCCGGGTGCTTCCGCATTTCGACAATTCCATTCCGAGATTCCAGACGCTGCTCGAATCCATGCTGGATCGCCGTGAACAATGGCTGGGCCATGCCCACCGTACCGGTACCGACTGGGATCAGTCTTCCATGCAACACATGCTCTCCAGTCTGCTGGAACAAAAGCTGAAAAGCGTGGCCAACGCCATGTCCCCATTGGCCCGGGAACGCTTGACCCGAGTGGTCCTGTGTAGCCATGATCCATTGCGTCTCTGGCCCTCGCCACTGGAGACCCGTCCCGAATCCCTTGTCTACTGGAAAAAACTGGCTGGCCTGCTGTTGACCCAGGAAGGAAAGCTGCGGGTACGTCTTCCCAATCACCTGCCACTGGACAACAGTGATCTGGATGTACTCCGGACAGCTTTTTCCGAGTGTCGTGAGATGCTGGAAGCCAACCCGTCCTTTCATGCAATGCTGACGGAGATGATCCGACTACCCAGTCCCGAATATCCCGAGGATGAATGGCAACTCATCCAGGATCTGGTGACAATCCTGAAGCAGGCCACCGCGCAACTGTGGCTGGTTTTCCAGGAAGAAGGACAGGTGGATTTTTCCCAGATCAGCCAGAATGCTCTCCTGGCCTTGGGTAAGCAGGACGATCCTACTGACCTGGCACTGCATCTGGACTATCGCATCAGCCACCTGCTGGTGGACGAATTTCAGGACACCAGTCCTGTGCAGGTGACGCTTCTGGAACGTCTGACTTCGGGCTGGCAGCCCGATGATGGCCGTACCCTGTTCCTGGTGGGTGATCCCATGCAATCCATCTACCGGTTTCGCAAGGCCGACGTGGGCCTCTTTCTCAAGATCAGGGATGAAGGGCTCGGGCAGATGCGGCCCAGAAGCCTGACCTTGTATCGCAACAACCGCTCCTGTGAATCCGTGGTCAACTGGATCAATCACTCCTTTCCAGCCATATTTGGAAATCAGGACGATCCCCAGTCAGGTGCCGTCCGGTTTGTCTCGGCCCGCGCCACAAAAGGCAATGCGCCGGGTACCGGGGTCTTTATCCACCCTTTGGTGGCAGAAACCGGGGCGGAAACTGACACACTGGAAGCGAGGACAGTGGTGACGCTGATTCGCGAGATCCGTGAGCGATCCCCCGAAGGAAGCATTGCGATACTCGTCAGGGCCCGAAAACATGTGGAATCCCTGGCCAGAGAGTTGCGAGCCCATCATCCTGACCTACACTATCAGGCAGTTGAAATCGACCCATTGGGCAAACGACAGATAGTGGCCGACCTGGTGACCCTGACCCGTGCCCTGCATCACACGGGCGACCGCCTGCATTGGCTTGCCCTGTTGCGCGCCCCATGGTGTGGCCTGCGTCTTTCCGACCTGCACGCTCTGGCCGCAGATGCCCCTGCCACCCCATTATGGGTATTGATGCAGGACGAAGATCGGTTGCTCCAGCTCAGTCCGGACGGGCAACAGCGATTACGGCACGTACGTGCGGTATTGAATGATGCTTTCCAGTACCGGGCCCAGCAACGCCCACGCCGCTGGATCGAAGGAGTCTGGCAAGCGCTGGGAGGGCCTTACTGCCTGGGTCTTTCTCGCGAACTGAGCGATGCACGCGCATTTTTTTCAGTGCTTGACCGCCTGGAAACACGAGGGTTTCTTGACCTGTCGCGACTAGACGAGGAGGTAGGGAAATTATATGCCGCCACTGATCCCTCTGCGACCAGTAGCTTGCAAATCATGACCATCCACAAGTCCAAAGGACTCGAATTTGATGCAGTGATCCTGCCTGGACTGCACCGCGCATCGCGCTCCGATGAAAAACCCCTCCTGTTATGGGACCAGATTCTGGGGCCTGAGGGCAGCGAACACTTGGTGGTGGCTGCAAAAACGACCGTCCATCAGGAAAAACATGATTTTCTGACAGCATTCGAAAAATCCCGCGAACAGCATGAAAGCCGACGGGTACTTTATGTGGCCGTCACACGCAGCATCCGTGAACTGCATCTGGTTGGCGTGGCAAATCGTGACTCAGCCGTAACAAACACCCTGAAAACACCCGTTTTGGGGAGTTTTCTGGAGATGCTGTGGGCCAGGGTTTCTACCAAATTCAAACAAGCAGCCGAGCAAGAGCCTACTTGCATCACAAATCAGGACATGCGGGATAGCGCAAAGCACTCGTGGCAATTTGATGGCCGCCTGGTTCGCCTGATCCGGCCTGAAATACCCTCAGATGTTTGTGTCACATCCCTGAGCAGGACACTGACACTGCCTGACCCATTTTCACTCCCTGATGACCCTTCTTTTTCCAGGGAGCCCATGGTGGGTACCCTGGTTCACCGTTACCTGGAACTCATGGCAAAGGATGGCACCAATCATTGGCCCAGATCACGCATACTCGCCCTGATGGAACCGGCCATGCGCTGGTTGAAAACCAGAGGGTTGCCAGAAAGCGAATGCAATCATTCGGCCAGCGAGGTTCTGCAAGCGCTGGAAATTGCAACCACATCGCCAACAGGTCAATGGATACTGAAATCCCGCGATGAAGAACGAAACGAGTGGGCGCTCAACCAGGTCGTCGACACGGAGGTCCATTCCTTGAGGATGGATCGCACATTCGTGGAAAATGGAATACGCTGGATCATTGATTACAAGGTGGTGCGCCTGAATGGACCCGGTAAGGTGGAAACCCTTCTGGGGGAAAACGCAGAGGGCCATCGTGCGCAACTGAGTCGCTATGCAGCCCTGTTTCCAGACGAAACCGTGCGCAAAGCCATTTACTACCTCCTCCAGGATCACCTGCTGGTACTGGAGGATTAGGATCAGTCAACGTTCCAGCAAGTGGGATTTGGCTTTTACCAGCTTCCAGTCGTCTGCGTCATCCGGTGGTGACTTGCGCTCCACAATGGGCTTCCAGAGCTTGCTCAGCTCGGCGTTCAAGGCAATGAAAGCCCGCTGGTTTTCAGGAACGTCATCTTCGGCAAAAATAGCTTCTACCGGGCATTCAGCCACGCACAGCGTACAATCGATACACTCGTCGGGATCAATGGATAAAAAATTGGGGCCCTCGCGAAAACAGTCCACGGGGCAAACATCCACGCAATCAGTATACTTGCAGCGGATGCAGGACTCAGTCACGACATAAGTCATGGCAACACCTCGAAAAACACGCGCTTAAAATATGGAACCCGACATTCTAGCAGTATTTTAAATGAAAAAGAGTTTCCGCCCCCCTTCACATTCCGCCCCGAATTGGTTTAGCATAGGCGCCAGCTTATCCCGTTGTTACCCAACATCATCATCCATAACGCCAGCCCCTTTAGTTTCACCGAACCGATTGAGGACTCTCAATGAGTGATTCCATTCAGCATGTGACTGACCATTCCTTTGAAACCAGCGTACTGCAATCTCCCACGCCCGTCCTTCTGGATTTCTGGGCCGAGTGGTGTGGTCCTTGCAAGCTCATCGCCCCCATTCTCGAAGAAGTGGCCAAAGACTACGGTGGCCGACTCAAAGTGGCCAAACTCAATGTAGATGACAATCCCGAAATGGCAAGAAAGTACGGCGTTCGTGGAATTCCTACGCTTCTGCTATTCAAGAACGGCAATGTGGAAGCCACCAAGGTGGGTGCCCTGTCAAAATCCCAGTTGAGCGCCTTTATTGACAGCCACCTCTAAAAACGTTAACCTGCGCCGCTCCTGACCGGTAGTGGCCTTTGCTGCGTCAGTTTCCCCCTTGCTTTCCCCCGATCGTAAAACAACACCCCGAAAGAGTTCTGCGTCCATGCACTTATCCGACCTCAAGGCTTATCACGTCACCGAACTGGTGGAGATGGCTGTCAAAAACGAGATTGAAGGCGCCAATCGCCTGAGAAAGCAGGAATTGATCTTTGCCCTGCTTAAAAACCAGGCGAAACGTGGCGAAAGCATCTATGGTGAGGGGACTCTCGAAGTGTTGCCAGACGGGTTCGGGTTCCTACGTTCCCCGGAAACGTCCTACCTGGCCAGCCCTGACGATATTTACATCAGTCCGTCCCAGATTCGCCGTTTCAATCTGCATACCGGTGACAGCATTCAGGGCGAAATTCGCACCCCCAAGGAAGGCGAACGTTACTTTGCCCTGGTCAAACTGGATTCCATCAACGGAGAACCTCCGGAAAACTCAAAAAACAAGATTCTGTTCGAAAACCTGACACCACTGTTTCCCAATGAACCCATGGTACTCGAACGCGACATTCGTGCCGAGGAAAACATCACGGGTCGGGTCATCGACATCATTGCCCCCATCGGAAAAGGTCAACGCGGCCTGCTGGTGGCCAGCCCGAAAAGCGGCAAGACAGTCATGCTCCAGCACATTGCTCACTCCATTTCTGTCAATGCACCCGATGCTCATCTGATTGTTCTGCTCATTGACGAACGGCCCGAGGAAGTGACGGAAATGCAGCGATCTGTCAAAGGAGAAGTGGTGTCTTCCACTTTCGACGAACCCGCAACCCGGCACGTACAAGTGGCTGAAATGGTCATCGAAAAAGCCAAACGCCTAGTGGAGCACAAGAAGGACGTGATCATACTACTGGACTCCATCACCCGACTGGCCCGCGCCTACAATACCGTGGTACCCGCTTCCGGCAAGGTGTTGACAGGTGGCGTAGACGCCAATGCCCTGCAACGACCCAAACGTTTCTTTGGAGCAGCCCGCAACATCGAGGAAGGTGGTTCCCTGACTATCATCGCAACGGCTCTCGTGGACACAGGGTCCCGCATGGATGACGTGATCTACGAAGAATTCAAGGGCACGGGCAACATGGAAATTCATCTGGACCGGCGCATGGCAGAAAAACGCATCTATCCGGCCATCAACGTGAACCGGTCAGGTACCCGTCGCGAGGAAATGCTCATCAAACCGGATGTGCTGCAAAAAATCTGGGTGCTGCGAAAATTGCTGTACCCGATGGATGAAATGGAAGCCATCGAATTTCTGCTGGACAAGATCAAGGCCACGAAAAACAACGCTGACTTTTTCGATTCCATGCGCCGGGGTTGATTTTGTGACAGTGGTCTTGCATCCGGCGCTTGTTTACTCCATAATGGCGGGCTGTTCGCCGTATTTTCCGGCGATCTTTTGCCAGGAACCCCTCTATGAAAGCTGACATTCATCCCAGTTATCAGGAAGTGACCGTGACATGCAGTTGCGGAAACACCTTTGTTACACGCTCCACCCTAGGCAAGCCTACCCTGGCTGTGGAAGTCTGTTCCGCCTGCCATCCCTTCTATACGGGCAAGCAGAAAATCGTGGACACAGCGGGTCGCGTGGAAAAATTCCGCCAAAAATACGCCCGCAAATAGCCAGACTGCCTCACCCCCACCCAGAGAGGCAGCCTCCATGCTGCCTTTCTTTGTTTCTGGGGCGGTAGATTGATTTACACTGTCGCAGGAAACTGGTGAGCCCTCCCCCTTGCAAACATTCCTGTCCCCTAAAAACAATCTGAATTTTGATGGCCAGGCCACCCCGGTCAAGACAGCCCTGTTCCTGGTGGTTTGTCTTGCCTGGCTGGTGCCCGGACTGACGGGTCACACCCCCTGGAAATATGATGAAGCAGTCAGCCAGGGCATCGTTTTTGGCCTGACGCATGGTGAACATTGGCTGGCCCCGACCCTGGCAGGTGATCCCTACCTGAATCATCCACCGCTCTACTATTGGGTTGCCGCCCTGATGGTGCGGCTGTTCAGTGGGCTACTACCCGAGCACGATGCTGCCAGGCTGGCCAGTGGCCTGTTCATGGCATTCACCATGCTGGGCGTGGCTGTGGGAGCGCGCAGCCTGTATGGGCCACGCGCCATGCGGGCGTCGGTCCTCATGTTCATCGGCAGTGTAGGTCTGGTGATTCGTGCCCACGAGATGAGCTCCAACCTGGCGTGGCTGACGGGAGTGACCTGGACCCTGACAAGCATCCCCCTGTCTCGCCACAAGTCTCTGCTCGCCGGTATCACGGGAGGACTGGGATTCGGGGTGGCTTTCCTCACACACGGGGTATGGGCCTTTGGCATCCTTTTACCGCTGGTACTGGTGCTCCCCCTGACCTTGCCTGATTACCGACCGGCACGCCCCGCTCTGTACGTCCTGTTCTGGCTGCTGGCAGCCTCTCCCGAACTCTGGTTCTGGCTCTGGGATCTGCACCAGCATGATCCTGCTTCTTTCAGGCTCTGGTGGGCCACCTTCATTCATCCACTCACCCACCCTGCCTTGTGGATGAGTCCGAATGCCAATCCACTGTATTACTTTGGCGTCATTTCCTGGTTTTCCTGGCCAGCAACTCCCTTGGCCATGGCTACCCTCTGGAATGGGGGACGCCGCGGTCTGAGCACACCACAGACACGCTTTTGCCTGTTGTCCCTGCTGATCATGCTGGTGACTCTGGGTATCGGTTCCACCCCCCGGGAAAACAATGCGTTGCCCCTCCTGCTCCCCCTCACCTTTCTGGCCACCGGAGGACTGGATCAACTGAAACGCGGGGCTGCCAGTGCACTGGACTGGTTTGGCATGCTGACCTTCGGCATTGTCACTGCCACACTCTGGCTGGGGTGGATGGCTCAGATGACCGGATACCCTGCAGGCATTGTTCATTATCTGGACGCTCAGTTGCCAGGTTACCAGGCCTCTTTTCAGCCTGTCATTTTTACAGGCTCACTATTGCTGACCCTGCTATGGTTGTTGACCATGAAACATGCGCGTCCCTCTGCCCGTCGGGCTCTGGTCAACTGGACCGTGGGCATGACGGTTTCCTGGATGCTGATGATGGGATTGTGGTTGCCTTATGTGGAGGCCTCCCGCAGTTATGCGGGCATGATGTATTCATTGTCACGTCACATTCCCCATTCATCTGGCTGTGTCATGGGCACCGGATTGGGAGAACCCCAGCGTGGCCTGCTTTATTACTACCTCCGCTTACGAACCGAGCCGGCCACTGCAACCAATGAATCGCGCTGCAAATTGTGGCTGGTACAGACCACAGCGCAAACACATCATCCCGTGCCATCAGGGTGGCATGTACGGTGGACAGGCGCCCGACCCGGAGATCGTTCCGAACGATTCCTGCTACTCGAACGGTGAAAGTTACCAGCGAACGCTACCTGCCGGTGCCGATTTACGATGGCACCCTTCCCATCCATGCGGTCCGGACAGAAATCGAAGCGCTCCTGTCTCGACACCAGGTGGTCATTCTGTGTGGTGAAACCGGATCGGGAAAAACCACCCAGATTCCAAAATTCTGTCTTGGCCTGGGTCGTGGGCGCAGACAGTTGATCGGTTGCACGCAACCCCGCCGCATGGCAGCCCGAAGCGTTGCCGCGCGACTGGCAAGGGAACTGGGGGTGGAGCCAGGCAGTGTGGTAGGTTACCAGGTGCGTTTTCATGACCAGACTTCTCCAGCCACCGCCATCAAGGTCATGACCGATGGCGTGCTGCTCTCGGAAATCCACAGCGATCCCCTGCTCAAACGCTACGACACCCTGGTCGTGGATGAGGCCCACGAACGCAGCCTGAACATCGATTTTTTGCTGGGCTACCTGAAACGACTCCTGCCTCGCCGTCCCGACCTGAAAATAATCATCACCTCAGCCACCCTGGAAGCTGAACGCCTGTCGGCTCATTTCGGTGGTGCTCCGATCATGGACATACCTGGCCGTACTTTTCCCGTGGAAATCCGCTGGCGTCCGCCCACCCCCCCCGAACAGGAGGAGGAAGACCCGGATTCCCTGGCCACGCTACTGCACGCAGTGGATGAACTGATGCAGGAATCAGACACTGGAGACCTCCTGGTGTTTCTGCCAGGCGAACGGGAAATCCGTGAGGCGGCGGAGGCACTTCGCAAACATCATCCGCCCCATACGGAAATCCTTCCACTATTTGCACGACAGTCATTCGAAGAACAGGATCGTGTTTTTCATCCTTCTGGAGGTCGCCGCATCGTTCTGGCCACCAATGTGGCCGAAACGTCCCTGACGGTACCGGGTATCCGATATGTGGTGGATTCGGGGCTGGCAAGGGTAAACCGGTATAGCGTACGCCTCAAGATCACCCAGTTGCTGGTGGAAAAAATTTCCCGTGCATCGGCCCGGCAACGAGCTGGGCGTTGTGGTCGCGTGGCCCCCGGGATCTGCATTCGCCTTTATGATGAACGTGACTTCGAAACTCGCCCAGACCATCCAACTCCGGAAATCCTGCGAACTTCTCTGGCAGCTGTCATTCTGCGCATGGAAGCGCTGGGACTGGGAGCTCTGGAGAACTTTCCCTTTCTTGACCCTCCCAGCCCACGAGCCATTGATGATGGTTTCCAGTTACTCCAGGAACTTGGGGCCCTGGATTCACAGCGCCAGCTCACTTCCACGGGAAAGGAACTGGCGCGCCTGCCTGTGGATCCCCGCATTGGTCGGATGCTTCTGGCTGCACATCGAAACGGAGCGCTCACGGAAGCATTGATCATCGTGTCCGCCCTGTCCGTACAGGATCCTAGAGAACGTCCAGTGGAACAGCGACAGGCTGCTGACCAGAAACATGCGCGTTTTGACAACGATCAGTCAGACTTCCTTTCCTATCTGTCCCTGTGGCATTACGTGGAAGCATCCTGGCAGCATAGGAAATCCTGGCGCAAGTGGCGAGAATTCTGTCATCGGGACTTTCTGTCCTTCACCCGTCTGCGTGAATGGCGTGACATTCACCAGCAACTGCACCAGCTCATGGTTGAAATGAACATGTTCCCCAATACCGTGGGAGCTCCCCCTGACATGATCCACCGTGCCCTTCTGACAGGGCTTTTGGGTCATGTGGGCATGCGCGACCCGGAATCCGGGCAATACCTGGGGCCCAGAGGTATCCGCTTTCATCTGCATCCTGCTTCGCGTGTGCTGCGTCGCAAACCCCAATGGATCATGGCTGCCGACATGACAGAAACCACGCGCCTGTACGCCCGATATGTGGCACGCATCCAGCCAGAATGGATCGAACCCCTGGCTGGTCCGTTGTTACGACGCAGCTACTCTGATCCCCATTGGGACGTATCGGCAATGCAGTCGATCCTATATGAAAAAGTCACCCTTTACGGTTTGCCCGTGGTAGCAAAACGCCAGGTACGACACGGTCCCCTGGATCCGGCAGGAGCCCGACGCATGTTTGTCCGGCATGCCCTGATCAGGGGCGAATGGCGTGGGAATCCGGAGTTTTTCTTGCACAACAGGCAATTGGCTGAGGAAGTGGAAGCCCTGGAGCACAAGGGGCGACGCCAGGATGTTCTGGTGGATGAAGACCACTTGGTGGATTTCTACGAAGGACTCATTCCAGTCAGCGTGTGGAGTCCGGAACGTCTGGACAGGTGGCTACGCGAAAGCGATGGGTCTCTAATCCGCCAATTGTTCATGGACCGGTCGCATCTGATGCGACATGAAGCATCTCACATTTCAGAAAACCTCTTTCCTGATCACTGGACCATTGCCGGCACTGATCACCCACTGGGCTACCGATTTGAACCAGGGCACCCTCTGGACGGGGTCACACTGACCATTCCCCTTGCCGTACTGGGTCAGCTTTCATCCGAACCCCTGGAATGGCTGGTACCAGGCCTCATACGGGAAAAGCTCCAGTTCATGCTCAAACAATGGCCGCAGCGACTGCGTCGTGAGCTGGTGCCTCTGCCTGCCTTCATTACCGCTTTTCTGGAACGCCATGGACCTGACTCGGGTTCACTCCAGGGCTGTCTGGACACTTTCATCAGACAACGACTGAACACTCGAGAGTCCGTGACTCAGGACATCACCTTTCCCATTCACATGCTCATGCACATTCGACTCATGGACGAGGAAGGCAATGAACTGGATTGTGGACAGGATCTGCGCGCCCTCCAGACCAAATGGGTGCAGCAGGTACGCGCCTCCCTGAGCCAGCCTGCAGCCACCAGCATCGCCCGGAAGGGAATGGTGCGTTGGGACTTCGACAGCATGCCGGTTTCCTGTACCGTTCGTCTCCGCGACCAGCCAGTGGAAGCTTACCCAGCACTGCTGGATGAATCCACAAGCGTTGCCCTGCAATTGGTGGAAACGGCTGAAGAAGCTCAACGACTGACTCGAGCCGGGATTCTCCGGTTTCTCCAGCTGGAATTCCTGCCCCAACTCAAGCAGGTGGAGCGCTCGCTACGGTCCAGACCCATCCTGTGGTTCGCCGCAGGCACCACACCTGAAACCCTGGCCCTGGATCTGGTGGAGGGGGCTCTTGAATCACTGCTGCCAGAAGATTGCGGAAATATCAGGGAACTGACGAAATATGACCTTCTGCGACAACAGGTCAAACACCATCTCCCTTCCCGCCTGACAGAAATGCTAAAACTGACAGGGATCATCAGTGATGCCTGCCATGAAATCCGTGTGGTGATGGAACGTCTGGAAAAACAGGTAGCGTGCCGTGAATCCCTGGAAGATTGCAGTCGCCAGCTCCGTTTTCTTTCGCGCAATCATGTGATGAAAGACACCTCTCTGGAACAACTGCGGCACTTCCCACGTTACTTGAAGGCCCTGTCACTCAGGCTCGAGAAACTTCCCCAAGACCCTTCTGGCGACCGCGCCCGACTGCAACCCGTTCTTTCCTGGGAAAAAAAACTGGAAGACACCTGGAACAAAAACAGGGGTTCTGTGACCATGGATACCCTTTGCTGGATGCTGCAGGAGTTGCGTGTATCGATTTTTGCCCAGATACTCAGGACTCCCTACCCCATCTCCATCAAACGCATCGAGAAATACTGGGAATCATGCGAAAATTGAGGCAGAATCCCTGCAATGACTCCTGTACGCACAAGGAACGTACCGCATGAAAATGATCCGCCTTCTGGCATTTACCCTGGTAACCACCTTCCTTTCCCCCCTTTCCCATGGAGACAGTACCGTGTCACCTGAACATCCCAGACAGAATCTTTCCGCCAACGGCCTGGTCACAATCGATACAAAGGACGGCAGCGGCCCGAGCGCCCAACGCGGTAATGAAATAGTCGTTCATTACACGGGATGGCTCTACGACCCCACTGCGCCCCATAACAAAGGCCAGGAATTCGACAGTTCACGCGACCGTGGCCAGCCATTCAACTTCACCCTGGGCACTGGCAGTGTCATCAAAGGCTGGGATCAGGGGTTGGTCGGCATGAAAGTCGGCGGACAACGCACACTGATCATACCGCCCGAACTGGGCTACGGCAGCCGGGGTGCAGGACAGAGCATCCCCCCCGATTCCACGCTGATTTTTGACGTGGAAATGCTGGAAATTCACTGACCATACAACACCACATGGACCCTGGCGGGACCATGGGCACCGATGACGATGGTCTGTTCAATATCGGCAGTGCGTGAAGGACCGGAAATAAAATTCAGCGCTCTGGGCCAGGTGGAAAATGATTCCATCACCTGGTCGAATGCGTCTTCCATGTGAGGCCTGAGGCGTCCTGCATCCAGCAGCGCAATGTGCGTTTCGGGCAGCAGGCTCACAGAAGCCGGTGTCTCCGGGCCTGACACCAGCAACAATGTTCCCGTTTCTTCCAGCGCACAAAATGCGCTGGTAATGCCCACGGCGTCTCCTGCGTGTGCCTCCCGGTATTCCAGAGCCAACCCTGCCCCGACCCATTCCATATTTCGCAATGACGGCCATGCCACGCCACACAATGGCAGGCCATGCGAACCCAGATAACGAGCCACCAGACTTGGCACTTCTTCCAGCGTACCTGCCCTTTGGAGAGTAGTCCCCATCCTGAGAGAGCAAGCCATGAAACGCTGCACCCGGTCCTGGCTCGGCCAGGTCACATGGGGGCCACGCGGCCTCCCTCGGTCCGGCAATGACACTGTACCGCTTCCCGACAACCCCTGCCGCACGCGCCCCAAAATGCGGTCTCTCGCACTCATGGTGCTTTCCTTCGATACAGGTCTCTGAATGTTTGCCCCTGAGGTGCCGGCATGTCACGGCCTTCCGTCCACCCATCCAGCCCTGGCAAGTGGTGCAGAAGACCGGAACGACCACCTGCCCAACGCAGAACCCTGGCTGCCCATCGGGTGACCACAGCATACAGTGCGGGCTGAGCAGCCACCCAGCGCCAGAGCATGACCAACCAGCGCTCGGTCCAAGGTCTCAGGCGGCGTTCCATGGATTTTTCGCGCAATACTCTCATCAATTCCGGCAAGGGAATACGCACCGGACACACCACTTGGCAAGCACCGCACAAGGTAGACGCCTGGGGAAGGTCCAGCGCTTTTTCGAGGCCCACGTAAGCTGGGGTCAGGACAGCACCAATGGGCCCCGGATAAACCCAGCCATAAGCATGTCCTCCCACCACCTGATACACCGGGCAGTGGTTCATGCAGGCCCCGCAACGAATGCATCTCAGGGCAGGTTGAAGATCCGTGCCCAGCAATCCCGACCTTCCTGAATCCACCAGGATGACATGGGATTCCACGGGACCGTCAAGATCATCAGGACCACGCACCCCTGTCAGCAAGGACACATAATTGGTGATGTCCTGTCCCGTGGCTGACCGCGTAAGCAAACGCAGGATCAGAGACAGGTCATTAAGCGTGGGCAGGACTTTTTCGATACCGGTGATGGCCACATGAATTCGTGGCAAGGTGGTCACCATGCGTCCATTACCTTCGTTAGTCACCAGAGCTACGGAACCGGTTTCAGCCACCAGGAAATTGCCACCGGAAATACCCATCTGCGCGGAAAGAAAGTGAGGTCGAAGCTGTTCCCGCGCTTCCCGGCACAGGGCAGGAATATCGGTCTGGCGAGGGGTATGGTGCCTGCTGGAAAAAAGGTCCGCCACCTCGTCCAGATTTTTATGAATGGCAGGTGCAATGATGTGTGAAGGAGGTTCATCTGCCAGTTGCAGAATATACTCCCCAAGGTCCGTTTCGATGGTTTCAATGCCAGCAGATGCCAATGCTTCATTGAGACCGGTTTCTTCGCTGACCATGGATTTGGATTTCACCACCCTGGAAACCCCTCCTGCTGCCGCAATATTCAAGACAATGCGATTCACGTCCTCCGAGGTTTCGGCCCAGTGGACCACGGTGCCACGCTTCCGGGCACAGTCTTCAAAAGCGGTGAGATACTCCTCCAGATGAGCCAGGGTGTGATCCCTCACCTGGGTGGCTGCCAGTCGCAACGCTTCCAGGTTATCCACCTGCTGCATAGCCTCGGCCCGCGCCTTCACAAAACGCCCGCCGAACCGTTTCATATTGTCCTGCAGAACCGCATTGCCCAATTGTCGGCGCACGTTCCCCTTGAACGCAAACGAAGTCAGTTTCATTTGCGTTCATCTCCATGCACATGTGCCAGTACCTCTGCCACATGCATGACTTGTGTACGGGTATTACCCATACGCCTGAGACATCCCTCGAGATTGAGCAGGCAACCCAGATCGCCTGCCACCAGAACATCAGCATCCGTGGACAAAACGTCTTCACACTTGTCGCGAGCCATGCGCGTTGCAATGTTGCCCAGTTTCACGGAAAAAGCCCCCCCAAACCCACAACACACCTCCGGCTGGGACATTTCCTGCAGGACCACTCCTGGCATACTGGCGAGCAATGTCCTTGGACCTTGCTTGATGCCCAGTTCGCGCAATCCCGAGCATGAGTCATGGTAAGTGACCGTACCTTCAAATCGACCTGACACCGTTTTCATCCCGAGCACATCCACCAGGAATTCTGTCAGTTCGTGAGTGCGCGCTGCTAACCGGTCAAGACGGGCCTGCACATCAGGTGCTTCAGGAAATAGCCCCGCATAATGGACCCGTATCATGCCTGTGCATGACCCACTGGGCACCACCACATGATCAAATGATTCAAAATCCTGCAGGAAACGAAGTGCCATGCGACGCCCGGATTCGCGGTCGCCCGAATTGAAGCCTGGCTGGCCACAACAGGTTTGCGTGGAAGGAACTTCCACATGGCAACCTGCTGATTCAAGTAGTCTGACTACGGCAAAACCGATGCGTGGTCGCATCAGGTCCACCAGACAAGTGACAAATAGTCCGACGCGCACGGACGAAGTACCGATTAAAGCTGCCCCACTGTCACTTGAGGCTCATGATGGTATTCAAGCCACTGGCGCACACGTATGGCGTCGCTAATGCGTGCCCCATAACCATGGGAGTCCAGGAAAACGAAAATCATGGGATGGCCATGCACGGAAGCCTGCATGACAAGGCATTGACCTGACTCATTGATATAGCCAGTTTTGGAAAGCCCAATATTCCAGGTACTCCTGGCCACCAGAGGATTGGTATTATGGAACTGGACGTCTCGTCCACGAGGACCCACGGGCAAGGTCACCGATGCCGTCGTGGTGATTTCCCTGATCAGCGGGAATTTTTCAGTGGCTTCAACGAGCAAGGCCAGATCATGGGCCGTGGAAACATTTTCCGCATTCAAACCAGAAGAGTCAGCAAAATGGGTGTTCTTCATTCCCAGGCGCTGTGCTTCCTCATTCATTTTTTGCACGAAAGCCTGAATGCCGCCAGGATAGGATCTTCCCAATGCAGCAGCGGCACGATTCTCGGAAGCAATCAGGGCCATCCTGAGAAAATCGAGACGTGGAGCTTCGGAACCCACTGGCAAACGGGAGCGCGAATGGCGCAGCATGTCCACATCTTCCTGGGACACCACCAGTTTTTCATCCAGCTTCTGCCCGGAATCCAGCACCACCAGAGCCGTCATCAACTTGGTGATGGAAGCAATGGGATGAACGGGATCCGGATTTTTTGAATAGAGTACCTGCTGTGTGGACTGATCCAGCACCAGTACGGTGGCCGAACGCAGGGCAATGTAGTTGGGATCATAATGATGGTGATGACGGTGATGGCCTGAAGCCTGCGCCAACGTCACCAGGGACGCCAGAAGCATTGCCCCGACCCATCGTTTCATGATTCCTGTCCCGCTGATGGAAGCCATAGCCGCTCCTGCTCTCACATGCTCGTAACAATACAAAAATAATGGCTGTCAGGCAAGCACATTGCCCTGTTTTTGCTGAACGGCCCACAAACGAGCATATGCACCCTCACGTGCCAGAAGCTCGGAATGCCGCCCTGCCTCTATCAGGCTACCGTTTTCCATCACCAGAATCTGGTCGGCATCCACTATGGTAGAAAGCCTGTGAGCAATCACCAGCGTGGTGTGGTTGCGAGCCATGGAAGCCAGCTCTCCCTGAATGTCCTTCTCGGAATGGGAATCCAGGGCAGATGTGGCTTCATCAAACACAAGGATCTGGGGACGTTTTAGCAAGGTTCTGGCAATGGCCACGCGCTGCTTTTCACCACCAGAAAGCTTGAGCCCCCTTTCTCCCACGATTGTGTCGTACCCTTCAGGCAACCCCTCGATGAATCGGTGGATGTGCGCTGCTTCAGCAGCCCGCACCACTTCTTCCCGTGTTGCTCCCGGACGACCGTAGGCAATGTTGTAGTGCAATGTATCATTGAACAGTACGGTATCCTGGGGAACGATGCCTATGGCTGCCCTCAGGGACTTCTGAGTGACAGAGCGGATGTCCTGCCCATTGATGAGAATCTGACCATCCGTCACTTCATAAAACCGGAAAAGCAGCCGTAC
>JAJZEL010000245.1 GCA_021828575.1 Pseudomonadota bacterium | reverse complement strand
TCGATCAGATGCCCGGCAGCATCCCGGGCCATGGCGTTGATGGTCAGGTCGCGTCGTTCCAGATCCTGCTCCAGGGTCACTCCGGGACCGGTATGAAACGTGAAACCTGCATAGCCAGGAGCCACCTTGCGTTCGGTCCTGGCGAGGGCATATTCCTCATGAGTGTCTGGGTGAAGAAATACGGGAAAGTCCCGGCCAACAGGGCGGTAACCCAGACGGAGCATTTCTTCTGGGGACGAACCCACCACTACCCAGTCCCTGTCCTTTACCGGCAGACCAAGCAGTTCGTCACGGATGGCACCCCCCACGGCGTAGATGTTCATGGCGAAGTGGGGGGGGCAGGCGGCAGTTTTTCAGACAGACGGGATAGTCGCTGGTGCAGGGAATGGGCCGGCAATTTCAGGCGTTGTTCATAAACCACGGTGTTGAACAGGATATTTTCCACATAATCCCGTGTTTCATTCACGGGAATGGTTTCGATGAACAGGTCTCCCTCTTGCGGGGCAGTGGTCAGCCAATGACGTACCCTGTTCGGACCGCTGTTGTAAGCGGCTGTGGCCAGTACTGGGTCGCCCAGCAGGATGGCCAGATGGCTGAGATAAAAACTACCCAGCTTCAGGTTGGTGGCTGGATCAGTGATTTGGTCGCTGGTGTAGTTTTGCATATCAATTCGGTGCGCCACCCAGTTTGCTGTGGCCGGCATCAACTGCATCAGACCGCGTGCCCCTGCCGAGGATCGGGCCACGGGTGAAAACCAGCTTTCCTGGCGCACCAGAGCATAGAGCCAGGCAGGATCCACGTGGTAGAGGGAAGCGTTGGCCTGGATGTCGTCCTGATAGGCCAGGGGATAGCGGATGTCCAACTGGGATGGCAGTTTCTGGCTGCCCCGGACGACGCTGTCGATGGCACGGTCGTACCAGCCGGCATCGCTGGCCACAAAGCCTGCCGTGGACTGCTCTTCAGGGGATAGGGTATGGAAAACGAAAGACCATTCCAGCGTGGCTTCAGACTCAAACCCCAGCCGATGAAGCCTCATGGCACGATCAAGGCGTGGTTGCAGACGCTGCATCATTTCCTTTGAGGCGGGTGGCGAGGCAGCAGGCAGCATGAATGCCTGTCCCAGGGTCTCGCGTGCCAGGATGCCGTAAAAATCCCAGCGTTGGGCCAGCAATTGCCATTCGCTCCGAGCTTCGCTGGATCGTTCCAGTGCTTGCAGGGCTCGTGCTTTCCAGTAATGCCATGTGGATTTTCCGGACTCTTCTTGGGGTAGGTCGCCGATGAATTTCAGGGCATTCTCCCATTGTGATTCCCTGAGGGCCACCCTGATGCGCCAAGCCATTGCTTCGTTATCCAGAATGGGTTCAGAAACATGGTTGAACCATTGCAAGGATTCGGGCATGCCGGAACGTGCGCCATCCAGGGCGATCTGCGCCCATTTGTGCGACTGTTCGGTGGGAGGAAAATCGGCAGCCATGTGTTCCCAGTACTGGGCGGCCTGCCCTGGATCATGGGCTGCCAGTCGTTCCAGTGCAAACAGGGTGAGCTCTTCCCGGGCCTGCGTGGCTTGCTGGGGGTCCCATTCGTCCAGAATACTGGCGGGTCTGACTTCAGCCTTGCGCAGCTTTTCTTCATCGAGTCCTTCAAAGGGGGGCAGGTAGCTGTTGATGTACCGCGCCAGATCAATCCGGTTGGCGTTCAATGCTTCGTGAAGGGCTGACCAGAGATCGTCGTGGGAAATGTGGTTGAGTGAGACTGCCAGCCGGAACGGAGCATTGCAGGCATCCCTGTCATAGCGCTGGCTGAACCAGAAAGCACGGACTTCACGCACGGTGTCGGCATCGGGATGGATCAGGCGTCGCTGGAGGTCATAACACACCACAGTGGCATTGCTGGTGACGTCGGGACGCATCTGTGCAGAAAAGGTGTTCCAGTCTGCATTGCGACCAAGAACCTTGAGCCAGTGAACACGCAAGGCGTGCCCCACCGGACTTTGGGGGTACTGACTGAAAAACGAGGTCATTGCCGCATTGTTTACGGGACCTGGCTGATCCAGTTGTACATCCAGCCACCAGTAGGTAGCGAAATCAGACAGTGGGTCTGATTTCAATGCTTCCCTTGTTTTGGCCAGAGTGGCCAGATCACCTTTTGTCCAGGCTTTATGAGCCTGCTCGAGAAGATCGTCCGGGGTTTCGGTGGCGATGGTCAGGATAGGCAGCAGAATGAGCAGCAAAAGCAAAAGGGTTTTTTGTACCGACAGGGAAAAAAACACGCGACCATCTCCGCGACAGGGTTAAACTGCCAGAATTATAGGACCAAACCCATTGTTTGATGGCCGAGGAATTTGCCATGTCGGATTCATTTGACTCTTCACAACCCAGAAAACTCCTGCATCGCAGGACCATCACGGCAGAAGGTTACCTGAGGGAAGACGGGCTGTATGACATTGAAGGCTGGTTGCAGGATGTGAAGGGAGAAGATTTTCATGTGGGGGGGCACATCACGCCAGCAGGAGATCCCATTCACACAATGGGTCTGCGACTGGTGGTGGATTCCGGAATGGTGATCAGGGAAGCAGAGGCCAGAACACTCCATCGCCCCTACGAAGGGGTATGTGAAAACATCACTCCACGTTACGCGGAACTGGAAGGCATCCAGATCGCCCCCGGTTTTACACTCAAGGTTCGCGAGCGGCTGGGCGGCGTGCGCGGCTGTACACACCTGACTGAACTGGTCAGCATACTGGCTACAGTGGCTTTCCAGACGTGTCGTCCTGGTGTGGATACGGACGGAGATCGCGTTCCTCCTCATCTGGATGGTTGCCATGCCCTGACCCGGGACGGGTCGGTGGTGGCCCGTTTTTATCCCAGATGGCGTCGCTCCAAGGATGACTGACGCAGTATAGAATGACCGGCCAGGAACGAGAGAGCGTCTCATGAAAATACACGAGTATCAGGCCAAGGAACTGCTGGCAAAAAGAGGAGTGCCTGTTCCTCGCGGCATACCTTGTTTTACAGTGGGAGAGGCCATGTTGGCCGGGCAGTCCCTGGGGTTTCCTGTGGTTGTGAAAGCGCAGATTCATGCAGGGGGACGCGGCAAGGGCGGTGGTGTCAAGGTGGTTCGTTCGGCTGATGAACTGGCGGTTGCGGCCGAACACCTGTTGGGCATGCGACTGGTGACTCATCAGACCAGTCCGTCCGGCCAGCAGGTCAGGCGCCTGCTGGTGGAGGAGGGAGTTGGCATTCGCAAGGAACTGTACGTGGGCATGGTGGTGGATCGCACATCTCAACGGGTGGTGCTCATGACCAGTACGGAAGGTGGCATGGACATCGAAGAGGTGGCTCGGCTGAGTCCGGACAAGATCAGGACATTCCTGATACATCCTTTGCTGGGATTGCAGGACAGTGAGGCAGATGAAGCAGCCCGGGCCCTGGGCATTCCCGATGTCGCGTTGCCACAGGCTCGTGCCTTGTTGCAAGGTCTTTACCGTACTTTCGACGAATGTGACGCGAGCCTGGCGGAGATCAATCCTGTGGTGTTGACCAACGAAGGTCGTGTCATGGCGCTGGATGCCAAGGTCAATTTCGATGACAACGCCTTGTTTCGTCACCCCGAAATCGTGGCGCTTCGCGATATGGATGAAGAAGATCCCAATGAACAGGAGGCCTCCCGTTTCGGCCTGTCCTATATTTCCCTGGATGGAAACATTGGTTGTCTGGTCAACGGTGCCGGACTGGCTATGGCCACCATGGACATTGTGAAATTGTATGGCGGCAGCCCCGCCAATTTTCTGGATGTGGGTGGGGGCGCCACCACCGAAAAAGTGACGGAAGCTTTTAAGCTCATGCTCTCCAATTCCCATGTAAAAGCCCTGCTCGTGAATATTTTTGGTGGCATCATGAAATGCGACGTGATTGCTGCCGGTGT
>JAJZEL010000184.1 GCA_021828575.1 Pseudomonadota bacterium | reverse complement strand
CGATCTCCAGTGGTTTGACTGGAAGGCCATTGTCCATGACCTGGAAAAACACCCCTATATTTGGGTAGGCATGGCCGCAAATATCCTGTTGTGGCCGCTGGCGTTGACGTCCAGCCGTCGCGCCATGCTTCGCCTGGGAAAGAACTGGAAGCGCCTGCATCGTCTGGTATACGTGATCCCTGGCCTGGGTGTATTGCACTATGCCTGGCTGGTCAAAAAGGACATGACTTGGCCTGTGGTCTATGGTGCGGTGTGGGGGGGGCTGATGGTCAGCCGCCTGCTTTTTCGGTTCACAAAAAGCCCTTTGCGTCAGTCACGCACCACGGATGGGCGGTTCCTCAGGCGGTCAGGTATTGCTCAAAAGCCTGTACCTGAAGAGGGCGGGCATACAGGTAGCCTTGCAGGTAGTCACATCCAAAAGCCACCAGTTGATCCTGCTGTGCCGGGGTTTCCACCCCTTCGGCGATGGTCTTGATACCCAGCTTGTGGGCCAGTGCAATGATGGCCTCCGTGAGAATCTGACTATCATCTGCCACCGTCAGGTTGCGCACGAACGCCTGATCAATTTTCAGATAGTCGATATCGAATTGCCTGAGGTAGGACAAGGCAGAAAACCCGGTGCCGAAATCATCAATCGATACTTCAATGCCATTATTCCGAAATTCGAGAAGCGTCTGTTTTACATGGGGTGAGTCCTTCAGCAAGAGACCTTCCGTGATTTCCACATTGATGCAATGAGGTGGAAGTCCGGCATTGACGAAGTCGTGAATCCAGGCCAGCGAGGCCCCCTCCTCGAACTCGATGGGCGACATGTTGACGCTGACAGGCACCACACAACCAAAATCCCGATGCCATTTTCTGAGACGCGATACCACGTTGCCGAACACCCATTCGCCAATTTCCCTGATCAATCCGCTTTCCTCTGCCAGAGGGATAAAGCGGTCCGGTCCTACCAGGCCATGTTCGGGATGGTTCCAGCGCAACAGGGCTTCAGCCTTGACCACCTTGCGACTGACCGTATCCACAATGGGTTGGTAATACACTTCCAGCTCGCCTTTTGCCACGACGCGGCGTAAATCTGCCGTTAGCTTGAGTTTTTCCCGTGCCTGCTTCTGCATGGGTTCCGTGAAATAGCTGAAGCGTTTTTTCCCGGCCATCTTGGCGACGTACATGGCCTGATCCGCATGTTTCATCAATTCTTCCGGACTGGCGGCTTCCTCCGGGTAAAGGGCGATGCCCACGCTGGCCGAGATGAAAGCCGGTTCTTCGCCTGCCGTCAGGACGAAGGGGGCTGACAAGTGGTCTATCAGTTCCCGGGCAATGCGTTCCAGATAGAGTTTGTGGCCAAACTCGGGCAGGATGATGGTGAACTCATCCCCGCCAAAGCGGGCGACCGTGTCGGAGGTGCGTACGCATTGGCTGATGCGCCGGGCCGCTTCCTGCAACAGGCGGTCACCTTTGAAGTGACCCAATGTGTCATTGATTTCCTTGAAGTGATCCAGATCCACGAACAGCAGGGCCACGGGGGTTCCCGTGCGGGCCGAGTGCCTGATGGCCTGATCCAGGCGGTCATAAAACAGCCGCCGATTGGGGAGTTCCGTCAGAGGGTCGTAAAAGGCCAGGTCGTGCATCTGCTCTTCCAGGCGCTTTCGTTCCGTGATGTCGTGAACCACGCAGAACAGCAAGGTTTTTCCATCCACCTCCACGGGTGACGAATGTATTTCCACATTGCGTACATCGCCATTGGCCAGCTCATGCGCGAAAACCGAGTAACTGCCTTCTTCCAGCTGTTTCAGCTGGTTTTTCTCATGAGGCGAATTTTCTGAAGACAGCAGTATTCGCTCCACGTTCATGCCGCACAGTTGTTCCACAGGATACCCATAGAAACGTACGGCTGCATCGTTGGCGCTGACGATCAGGGCGGTTTCAGGGTTGATGAGCAGCATGGGAGAGGCATGCCTTTCAAACAGATGCTGAAAACGGGATTCGCTTTTCCGGAGTTCGCTGGTTTTCAGTTCCACCTGGGCCGCCACTCTGGCTGCATATCCTGTACCCAGCAATAGCAATGCCCCCAGCACGCCCGTGCCAAACATGCCCGCAGCCAGAACCCCCCAGCTTTGCCAGCCGTGATGACGGGCCAGGTAACGGGGAGTGGGAATGGTGTCCATGCGGTAGTGGCGGCTGGCGAATGAAAAGTACTGTGAAAAAGGCTGGATGGACGTGTCTCGGGGAAAATTGTCATACAGGACTTCATGAGCGTCTTCATCAAAAAGGCGCAGGTACAGTTCCTGCTGGTCCGGGTGCAATGCGGTGCTAACGAAACTCTTCATTCTCAGCACGATCAGCACGGCCCCCCTGGGTTTTCCTTTACCTGACACTGACTGGAACACCAGGAGCCCGTTCTGGGTTGTCGGGGCCTGGACGAGGCGTATGGGTGCCGTGGCAACCGGCAGACCGGTCCGAAGGGCTTCTTGCAGGGCGTAGTTGCGGCCAGGTGCCGCAGACATGTCCAGGCCCAGCGCAATCTCGTTTCCCGCCAGTGGATTGATGTAAGTGATTGGATAGTAGTCAGGCCGGCGGCTTGCCAGCAGAATTTTCCCCGAGCTGTCCAGTTCGTGGATAACGAAACCGGGAAACGTTTTTTGTTGCGTCAGTTCAAACTGTTTCCGTTCTTCCAGGGAGACCCTGGGAGCCCATTCCAGTATCTGGAGCGAAGGGAAATTCGACAGGATTTCCTGCGTGTAAGCCATGAATTCCCTGGGAGTCATCTGAGGGATCGGCGCTTCACCAAACAAGCTTTGCAGACCTAGCAACAGGGTTTTTTCCTGCTCCAGCTTCAGGTGCAGTTCATCCAGTGCATCTTGGGACGCTTTATGAAATTCTCCGAGGGATGTGTCCTGTTCCCACTGGTTGACCTTGACAAACACGGCCACAAAAAAAGCAAACGCCAGCAGCATGGGCATGGCCACGGTGGTTCGCCTGGACCACCAGAGCGCGCGGGGTTCACCCGCCATAATCATGATCAGGGGTAGCATCAGCACAATGCCCAAGGTGTCTCCAATCCACCAGGCACCCCAGTTTTTATCCAGGGCTTCCTTCGGAAGGAGGCCTGCCAGGTACAACCCCATGACAGACAGGCTGGATCCAATCAGGCAAATGGCAGGAGAAACAAGCAGGAACCGGAACAGCTGGGTCAAGTGGTCAAACGCTACCGGATAGCCCAGAACACGTTTCAGCAGCCATCCTCCGGCGGCCGCCTGCAGCGTGGAAAAACCGGCTATCGTGAAAGCTGGCAACAGGACTGACAGGAGGTTCGGGGAGCCGGAATGGGCGATCCAGCCATTGAGCAACGCGGACCCGATGAAAATCCCGGGAAGTGGTTGTGTTCCAAATATGAAGGTCAGCGCAACGGCCATTCCGGCAGGTGGAAAAATGGCCGATGCATAACCGGGAGGAAGGGCCAGCATCAGGGCCGCTTTTCCCAGAAGGACGTACACAAGAATGATCAGCAGGTGAGCGTGTGGCGGAATTGTCCTGGGTGTTACCAATTTCTTGATTGTCCGGTTTTGTTATTTATGGTGATGATAATGACATCCATATGAACCGGATTGCAACAAAAAGGCAGGTTCAACAAAAAACTTTTACGGAACGAAAGGGTTTTAACGCTGCCTAACACGTGCAAGAACAAGCTGTTAACAACACCGAGGAGACCATCATGAAAAAATTCAACATCATGGCGGGTCTGGCGCTTGGTCTGTTTTCGCTGACCGCAGTCGCCGCACATACCGTGGAAGTCAAAATGATGACCCAGGGTTCGGACAAGCAGGCCCTGGTTTTTGAGCCCATTTACACCAAGATCAACGTGGGTGATAGCGTGACCTTCGAGCCCATGCAAAAAGCGGGTCACACCAGCATTTCCGTCTTCGAACCCGCAGGGGCCCAACCCTGGCGGGCAACACCAGACACG
>JAJZEL010000016.1 GCA_021828575.1 Pseudomonadota bacterium | reverse complement strand
CCGGATGGAGTCGCGGGATGACCGAGAAGGCTTCTTCCACGACCCAGTCCACGGTCAGATCTGGACGATGTTGCCGGATGTCGGATAGGGCTGGCATGGCATGAATCACGTCACCCAGTGAAGAGGTTTTGATGATCAGAAGCTTGTTCACCCCGGCATTCTAACGTTTGCACGCCGGAAAGAAAGGGAGATTTGTTGGAACTGTTTGATTTTTAGCTGTTTTCGAAAGCTTTTGTTAGCTTGCGAGCAAAAGTGGCTCCGATATAATGCCCGGCATGCGTCTTTCTGTCATCGTCATTGCCCGAAACGAAGAGTCCGATCTGGAGGCTTGTCTGGCTTCCGTGCAATGGGCAGATGAACGCATCGTCCTGGATGGAGGCAGTACGGACCGGACTGTGGAACTTGCCCGGGCTCTGGGTGCTCGTGTGGAAGTGGCCACTGACTGGCCGGGGTTTGGTCCCCAGAAGAACCGGGTGCTGGCTCTGGCGCAAGGCCACTGGGTGTTGTCGCTGGATGCAGACGAACGGGTTACTCCCGAACTGCGGACGGAAATCGAGTCTGTCCTGAAGCAGGAAGTCGGACCTTCCGTCTATCGCATGCCCCGTTCCTCCAGTTATTGCGGACAGTCACTGCGACATGGCGGTTGGTGGCCAGATTATGTGCCAAGGCTGTTCCGGCGGGGCAACGCCAGATTTTCAGACGATCTGGTGCACGAACGTCTGCTGTTCGATCCGGGTGTGCTGGGCACACTGAAATCGCCCTTGCAGCACGAAACCTATGCCCATCTTGAGGAAGTTCTTGAAAAGGCCAACCGTTATTCCACGTTGGGGGCAGCCCAGGCTTTTGCTCGTGGGGAACGCAGCAGTTTACTCAATGCCTGTGGTCATGCGCTCTGGGCATTTTTCAGGACTTATTTTCTCAGGAAAGGTTTCCTGGATGGTGCGGCGGGGTTCCTGCTGGCAGTGTCCAACGCTCACACCACCTTTTATCGCTATGCCAAGCTGTGGCTCATGAGGCGGGGACGCTAGTTCCCTGCTGTTTCTGGGCTTGCAGGAGGCGGGCATAGTGTCCGTTCAGGACTACCAATGCGTCATGGGTGCCTTGTTCCACGATGCTTCCTTCACTCAGTACCACGATGCGATGGGCGTGACGGATGGTGGAAAGACGATGTGCAATGACCAGTGTGGTTCGACCTTTCATCAGGGTATCCAGGGCTGCCTGGACAGCGCGTTCCGATTCGCTGTCCAGAGCTGATGTGGCTTCGTCCAGAATCAGTACCGGGGCATTCTTGAGCAGGGCACGTGCAATGGCAATGCGTTGTCGCTGGCCACCCGACAGCCGCGCTCCATTTTCGCCTAGCAGGGTTTCGAAGCCTTGCGGAAGGCCTTCGATGAAATCCAGGGCATGTGCGGCGCGGGCTGCTTCCCTGATGCGTTGCTCTGGCACATCGCGCAGTGGGCCATAGGCAATGTTTCTATAAACCGTGTCGTTGAACAGCACCACTTCCTGGCTGACCAGCGCAATCTGTGACCTCAGGCTGGTCAGGCTCAGGGTTTCCAGAGGGTGTCCGTCAAGCAGGATCCGGCCCGATGAGGGGGAATAAAACCGGGGAATGAGCTGGGCCAAGGTGGATTTGCCACTGCCAGAAGCACCCACCAGGGCGACGGTTTCTCCCGTTTCGATGGTCAGGTGAAAATCTTCCAGTGCGGGTGTTGGATTTCTAGGGTAGACAAAGGATACATGTTCGAATTGCAACCGACCCTGAGTTCGTTCAAGACGAACTGTTCCCGTATCCTCTTCCGCAGGCTGGTCGATCAGATCAAACACGCTTTCTGCGGCGGCCAGTCCCCGCTGCAGGGATTCACTGAGATCGGACAGCCGTTTGAGCGGGGCGAGCAGCATGATCATGGCAGTGATGAAGGATACGAATCCTCCCACTGTGGTTTCATCCGCGTTGGCCTGCAAGGTGGCCATCCAGACAATGGTGGACACGGCGAGGGCGGCAAAGAACTGGACAAGGGGGACTGTGGCGGCAGAAGCGGCTGCATGTTTCATGTTGAGCCGCCTGACCTGGTTGCTGGTGGAATGGAATCGCTCGGTTTCCACGGTGAACCCGCCGAAAATCTTGATAACTTTCTGGCAGGTCACAGACTCATCCAGAACAGTGGTGAGTTGCCCCATGGCCGTCATGTTGTCCCGGTTTACTGCCCGCAACCGTATGTTCAGTTTGCGAATGATCCAGGCAATGGGCGGGGCTGCCAGAAGCGTGATACTGGTCAGCTTCCAGTTCAGGATCAGCAGCCAGCCCAGCAGGCCCAGTACCACGAAAAAATCTGTGACCAGGTTGGTGACGACAGTGGTGGCAGCAGTCATCACCAGGCTGACATCGTAGATGAGCTTCGAGATGAGGGTACCACCAGGGTGGTCATCAAAGTAGCGGACGGGCAACGTGAGCAGCCGGCCGTACATGAGTTCCCTCAGGTCCATGACCACTTTGTTTCCTACCCAGTTCATGGCCCATTTGGACAGAAAATTGGCAATGCCGCGGACCACGAAAAGCCCCATCAACATCAGTGGCACCCAGTGCATCCAGAGCGGGTCCTTGTGCACGAAGCTCTTGTCCAGCATGGGTTTGAGAAGCGCGGGCAGCATGGGTTCAGTGGCTGCTGTCAGGATCATGGCCAGCAGGGCACCAAGAAACTCCCAGCGGTAAGGGAGGACGTGACCCAGCAGGCGTCGGTACAGGGCAGCGCTATGTGCAGGAAACTGGGCCAAGGGGGCGAAACCTGTGGGAAATGCGGGGAGTATACCGCACCCCGAGTCCGGTTTCCCCTGAGGCCTGACACCATGAGGCACTGGAAGTGATGGTGGGGGACTGGGGAAGTCTCTGATGCAGGCTACCGCCGAATCGTGAGAGGGCGATGGTCAGTGGCGTTTGTGCAGATGTTGAATCACACGGGCATGATGGCTGTCACGCTGGAATAGGTGGTGCTCAGGTTTTGCCCGAATGAAGTGACGGCAACGATGATGACGGCGGCAATCAGGGCAGCGAGCAGCACATATTCTGTGGATGTGACACCCAACTCCCGGCGGTTTCGGTCCCGCCTGGTTCTGGTCTTCATGGAAATCTCCCAAAACAACGGCTACAGGCCGTTTTATTTTACCGGGACCCTGAATCAGTCACCGTTGCGAGGGATTATGGAAGCCCATCCATTCTGAGTCAACTTGCACGTGTGTGCAACACGAAAGGCTGGGCAGCTAGGACGTTGTCGTCACCTTGGCAAGACGTCTCGCGATCCAAGACTGGATCTGCTCGGCAGTCAAGGCTTGGGAAGGGTCACCTTTTGCAGAATCGTGAGCCAACCCGGCCTGCTCCATCAACCATCGGTCCACGGCCCGGTCCCGTGCCATGAGAATGCGCAATCCATCACGAATAACCTCACTGTCCGTGGCGTATTCGCCGTTGGCGATTTTCGCCTTCAGGAAGGCAGCCATTTCGTTGGGGAGGGTGATGCTGAACTGTTGAGTGGTTCTCATACAAACCCTTGAACGTTTAAAACATAAACTTACAAAACTGGCGGGATAACGTCAACTCCCCCCAACCGGTGCATCGAAATGTGACCATGCTGAAGGAAATGAGTTCCCTTCCATGATGTGTGACGGCAAACCCTGCAAGGCCTATAATCAGGCCATGTCACCTCGGAAGGTTCTATGGACAAGTATTTTTCCAGCCTGGAACAGAAAGTTGACCGGGTCATTGCCCAATGCGATTTGTTACGTACGGAAAACCAGCAGTTGAGACAGGCGTTGATCGTGAAGTCCGAGGAATTGCGGGCCATGACCGACAGAATGGAGCAGGCTAGGCATCGCCTGGAGCAGTTGGTTTCCAGGATGCCGGAATGAGCAAGCCTGCCCAAGGTCCTGTTCACGTGGAATTCGCCATTTTGGACAGGCACTACAAGGTATCATGCCTG
>JAJZEL010000076.1 GCA_021828575.1 Pseudomonadota bacterium | reverse complement strand
ACACCGGAAAACGGACTTCCACCAGCGCCAGACGATCAAGATGCCCTTCCAGTTCCTCGGGGCCTTCTGCACCTTCCAGACGCACACCCAGCCGCCCACCTGCCCCTGTCGGAAAAGGCAACGGTTCCTGCAACAAAGGAAGTGGCACGATTACATCCTGCCCAGGCATGGCCTCTTCCCAGCGTTCAATGAAACGAAACGTATCTTCCTTACGCTGTCCATCCAGGATGATCTCAGGCATAAAGCGCCTCCCTGCCTTCCGATGCATACACACGACTGCGGAACGGTTCAATGCCCACGCGCTCCACCACCTCGGAAAAAGTGTCTTCCTCATCGCGCCGAAGTCCAAGATAGACTTCAATGATCGCCTCCACTGCGTCCGGTACATCTTCCTGTTCCAACGATGGGCCAATCACCTTTCCCAGCCTGGCCGGAGCCTGCCGTCCGCCAATGGTGATCTGGTAGAACTCTCGCCCATGCTTGTCCACACCCAGAATTCCAATATGTCCCACGTGGTGGTGTCCGCAGGAATTCATGCACCCGGAAATGTTCAGGTCCAGGGCGCCAATGGACTCCAGTCGATCCAGATCATCGAACCGATCTTGAATGGCCTGCGCCACAGGAATGGACCGCGCATTGGCCAGGGAACAGAAATCACCGCCCGGGCAGGCAATCATGTTGGTCAGCAATCCCACATTGGGGGTGGCAAACCCACCTTCCCTGAGCAGGGGATATAAACGGGGCAGGTCCGCCTGGAGGATATCGGGTAACACGAGATTCTGCTCGTGACTGACACGTATCTCTCCAAAGCCAAATTCGTCCGCGAGTGATGCCACAAGATCCATCTGCTCGGCCGTGATGTCCCCTGGGGCGTGACCGTGAGCCTTGAGCGACAAGACAACAGAAGCATAACCATCACGTTTATGGGCCTGCACGTTCCTGGCATGCCAGCGTGCAAAGGCATGGCTCGCATCCAGCGCTTCCTGCAACACGGCCGGACGACCTGGTGAGTGGGCCTGATACGCGGGATACTGCATTCTGCCGCGAATGCGTTCAACTTCTTCGGGTAGTACTGCTCCCGGGCCATCCTTGATGCGCGCCCACTCTTCTTCCACTTCCTGGATGAAACGTTCGGGGGTCATGGCCTTCACGAGAATCTTGATCCGTGCCTTGTGCTTGTTGTCACGACGACCATAACGGTTGTAAACCCGCAGGATGGCTTCCAGGTAGGTGAGCAGATGCACTTCCGGCAGGAAATCCCGCACCAGCACACCTACCATGGGCGTGCGCCCCAACCCGCCACCCACAATGACCCGGAATCCCAACTGGTTGGACGAATCGCGCACCACATGCAATCCGATGTCATGAACCCAGGTGGCTGCACGATCTTCCAGCGCCCCATTGACCGCAATCTTGAATTTTCTGGGAAGGAAGGCAAATTCGGGATGGAAGGTGGACCACTGGCGAATCAGCTCGCAATAAATCCGCGGGTCTTCCAGTTCATCATCAGCCACTCCGGCAAAATGATCCGTGGTGGTGTTCCGGACGCAATTTCCACTGGTCTGGATGGCGTGCATCTGCACCTGTGCCAGGTCGGCCAGAATGTCAGGAACAGACTCCAGGCTCGGCCAGTTGAACTGGATATTCTGCCGTGTGCTGAAATGCCCCACGCTCTTGTCATAGCGCCGAGAAATATGCGCCAGCTGGCGCAGCTGGCGAGATGAGAGCACACCGTATGGAATGGCCACCCGCAGCATGGGCGCATGGCGCTGGATATACAAACCGTTCTGAAGTCTCAGTGGCCTGAAATCATCTTCCGACAGCAAACCCGCCAGAAAGCGACGGGTTTGCTCTCTGAATTGGGCCACACGCTCGTCAACGATGCGCTGGTCCACGTGATCATACTGGTACATGACACACCACCCTGATTGTGCATTGGATGGTGTGATTATGGAGCGACTACATTATTCCAACAAATACTAAAAAATTAATTCAATATTCGAATAAGGAATTAAACATAGGCGCGCAATGTTTTGGAAAATTGCATGAGTCCCTTGATGCCGCTTTCTTCTGCGCGACGACACCAGTCCCTGAGTTGTTCAAGCAACTGATCGCGCGTGACATGAGTTCGGGTCCAGAGATCAGTCAATTCCTGCCGCATGTCCATGATGGTGTGCACGGCACCGCTGGCATTCATGGCAGCCTGCAATGCCGACCGGTCTACGGGATGCAGTTCGTCGTGCTCGCGATATAACCAGCGCGACGCCATGGCCGTGGTTTCGCGACGGCTTTTCACATCCTGCTTCAACTGGTCAGCCAGACGGTGGAACTCTTGTGAACAATGGGTGGCCAGTTCGTCCGCATAACGTGCCACCACATCGTAACGGTTGCGAATGATGGCCTGCAGGGTTTCGTGGTCGCATTCCGTCTTGGTGCGATCAAAACGGACCCTGGGGGCCACGTTTTTGACGCGGGCCTGCCCCACCATTTCCAGCAGGCGGATATAGAGCCAGCCAATGTCGAACTCATACCAGCGGTTGGACAGCTTGGCTGATGTGGCGAAAGCGTGATGGTTGTTGTGGAGCTCTTCTCCACCGATCAGGATGCCCCAGGGCACCAGATTGGTACTGGCGTCCCTGCATTCAAAGTTGCGATAACCCCAGAAGTGCCCCAAACCATTGATAACACCAGCTGCCCAAAAGGGAATCCAGAGCATCTGGACCACCCATATCAGGAGGCCGGGAACAATGCCGAACAATGCCATGTCGGTCAGCGCCATGAGCGTCACGCCCAGGCGGCTGTGCTGGCCATAAACGTGCTGCTCCATCCAGTCATCGGGGGTGCCATGCCCATAGCGTTCCATGGTGGCTGCATTGCGGGTTTCCTCGACGTACAACAGGACCCCACCCCACAGAACACGGTTGATGCCCAGCACCTGCGGGCTGTGAGGGTCTTCTGCCGTTTCGCACTTGGCGTGGTGCTTGCGGTGGATGGCGGCCCATTGCTTGGTCACCATACCTGTGGTCATCCATAGCCAAAAACGAAAGAAATGGCTGATGGCAGGCGCCAGATCCAGTGCTCTGTGGGCCTGATGCCGATGAAGGAAAATGGTCACGGCCGAAATGGTCACATGCGTCAGCGCCAACGCAACCAGAACGTCACCCCACCATGGCAAATCCAGCAATCCTGAAAACCACATAGCGTCCACTCCAGTAGGAACACAACAGGGCATTCTATCAGAAACGCTGCCCAACTCAAAGCTAAACCGAGACGGATTTAACCCCATCGCGCAACGGGAGATGGATGTCGTGCTGCCTGAACACTTCCTGGAAAGCCAGCAGGGCTTCCGAACGAATGAGTGCATCATTGACGGTGGGGTCAGCCACCCAGAACTGCAGGGTGAATTCCGCACCGTAACCCGTATAACGGGACAACATGGCTGTGGCTGCGGGCACCGCCTGAACACCCGATTGTCGGCGCAACGCCTCCTCCATCAGGGCTCGCGCCAGAGACAGTTCGTTTTCCAGGGACAGTTCCAGGGTAAAGGTCTTGCACAATCCCGAGGCCTGCACAGAATAGTTGATGATGCTCTGCGTCATGAACGTTTCATTGGGCACGATGAATACCGTCCCGTCTCCACCACTGAGTGAGATGCTCCGGGCGTCCATGCGAACCACGCTGCCCTGGCGACCCTCCACTGTTATCACATCGCCCAATCGTATGGAACGATCCAGGAGGAGGATAAAACCACTGACATAATTGCTGGCGATTTTTTGCAGGGCGAAACCCAGCCCCACACCCAGCGCCCCGCCCAGAACCGACAGAAAGGTGGAGTCGATGCCCACCAGGGGCAGGACGATGACCACCCCAAGAAATACCAGCAAGCCCCGCAGAAGCTTGACCGCGATCACCCGGACATGCTTGTCCAGCACCTCTTCGTGCATCAAACGGCGTTCCACGAGGTTGCCCAGCCACAAGGTGGACACCAGGGTCACACTGATGGCCAGGGTGGCCTGAAGGACTTCCAGCAGGGAGATGCGAGAGCTACCCACATTGATACCAAGATCCTGCATCACTTCAAGAAGTGGTTCGAGAAGGCCGGTAACGTGTAAGGCAAACAACAGCCAGACCACTCTGACAAAAAAGGATTGCAACGCGAGAATACGGCGCCCCCAACCCAGCACGTGGTTGAGGACATACACACCCAGCCGGGCCACCAGCAAGGCCACCATGAGAGCCGTGACCATGCCCAGCAGGGTGGAGGCATGACGCCTGTTAAACAGGTGGTCAAACAGCAGCAGGGATACAGAGCCCGTCAGGGCAAACATGATGCCGATCAACCGGGCCCTGCGTTCCTTGGTCAGGGCACCATCCTTTTCCAGGTGGCGGCTCAGGATCGTGGATGATGCCCAAGCCAGGCCAAGGGAAACAAACAGGGCCAGCAACTGCCAGGGCTTCTGTTCTTCCATGAACGCCCTGAAAGAACCCTCGATATCGAAAAGCCACGCGAAATTGTCCATTCTTCCCTGTCTGGCCTGTTTAGTTCCTGCGCTCCCACAGTGCCGCAAAAAAACCATCCGTACCATGCCTGTGAGGACGCAGCCGGAGGTACTTTCCCGTGTCCAGTTCGATCTTCAGTGCAGCCAGTGCTTCCTGACAATGCACAGGCTCCAGTTCCGGATGGGCATGTGAAAATGCCTCGGCCTGTTCCTCGTTTTCGTCCGGCAACAGACTACAGGTAGCATAGACCAGCCGTCCACCTGGCTTGAGCAGGCGGGCAGCCGCTTCAAGAATGCGCCGTTGCTTCATGAGCAGATCCTCGAGGCCCGCTTCGGACTGGCGCAATTTCAGATCCGGATTGCGACGTAGGGTGCCCAGTCCGGTGCAGGGTGCATCCACCAGCACACGGTCCACCTTCCCTGCCAGGCGCTGCACCCGCGGGTCTTTTTCTCCGGAAATGAGAACAGGGTGGAGATTGGACAGCCCTGAACGCTTCAGCCTGGGTTTCAACTGGTCCAGTCGTTTTCTGGAAACGTCAAAAGCGTATACCCTGCCCTGATTCTGCATGAGCGCTCCCAGCAACAAGGTCTTTCCCCCGGCCCCGGCGCAAAAATCCACCACCATCTGCCGTCGCCGGGGAGCCACCAG
Source organism: Pseudomonadota bacterium (assembly GCA_021828575.1). Classification (GTDB taxonomy): domain Bacteria; phylum Pseudomonadota; class Gammaproteobacteria; order Burkholderiales; family Ferrovaceae; genus JAJZEL01. The sequence goes on along the minus strand of JAJZEL010000076.1, from coordinate 10,813 downwards.
CAAACCCAGCAACTGACTGCCTTCATCCTGCACCTCCACCTTGCCCGATTCGAACACAGGCAGGCGTTGTAGCATCGGACGGCCTGTGACCCGAACGCCCATGGGCGACCAGGGAGTGGGATCGGCCTCCAGGCCAGCCTCATGCAGAGAAGCCAGCACTTCCTCCCGACTGGCCAGCAGGCTGTTGACTCGCAAGTCCAGCGCAGCCGGCTCCTGCATGGCTCGGCCCAGGGCCAGAATTTCCTCGGGTGTTTCATGCCTGATCAAACGATCCACCACCCATTGGGGCAGGTCGGCCTGGATTGCCAGATTCTGGGGAGGGGCAACCGCACGCAGGCTTTCCAGCCATTCGGCCTCATTGCCCTGACAAAACGCCTTCAGTTCCCGGGTACTCCGTCCCTGGACTCGACTGAGCATGGCCAGAACCAGACGTCGACAGGCCGACGTGGGAGTCAGTGTCCGAAGCCATTCGATCCGTCGCAACAGTGCATAAGTGCCCTCGGCCACGAAGGAGCGATCCTGCATCCCCATCTGGGGGTGCTCCCGAAAAAAACGGTGCAACACCGCATCAGCTGGAAACGCGGAAGACATCACCCTGTCCACGGCTTCCACCAGCAGGAGGAACTGTCCACCGGAAATCTGGCTGGAACGGGACAGGTTCATTGTTCAGGTCCCGGATAGCATCCTGACGGACCCCACGCAGGCCGCCCCGCAACCTCGACCCGTCCTTCCGGCGTCAGTCTCAACCGGCCTGCCGCCCACCAGCGCAAGACCTGCGGATATAGCACATGCTCGAGCGACAAGACACGGTGCGCAAGCAGGGCTTCCGTGTCTTCGGGGAAAACGGGAACCACCGCCTGGGCCACGATGGGCCCGTGGTCGAGTTCCGGGGTCACAAAATGGACAGTACAGCCGTGAACGCGCACTCCTTCTGCCAATGCACGACGGTGGGTATCCAGTCCGGGAAATGCCGGCAAAAGCGACGGATGGATGTTGAGCAGGCGACCTTCGTAATGCCGTACAAACCCTGGGGTCAGTATGCGCATGAAACCGGCCAGAACCACCATGTCCGGCTGAAACCGGCTGATGCACCCCTGAAGCGCCCCATCAAAATCTTCCCGGGTCGCATACAAGCGGTGATCCACCACTTCTGCGGGGATCCCTCTGGAGCGGGCTTGTTCAAGACCTTGTGCGTCTGACCGGTTACTGATGACTGCCAATATCCTGAGCGGCAGGTGGGCATCCAACAGGGCCACCATGTTGGAACCCCTGCCCGAAATGAGAACGACCACCGATGGCATGACGGTCATGAATCCAGCACTCAGAGAATGCGAGTGGCTGCTTCACCCGCAGCGCGCGAAGCAATTTCGCCAATCACCCAGGATTCCAGTCCATGGGCAGCCAGATGGGCCCTCGCCCCGGGTTCGTCCTTTCTGTCCACCACAAGCACAAATCCGATACCGCAATTGAAAACACGCCACATCTCGTCATCGGCCACCTGACCGGCATCCTGCAACCAGGCGAATACCGGGGGACGAGCCCAACTGTCCCGGCAAATCCGGGCCGTCAGGTTTTCTGGCAACACGCGAGGCAAGTTGTCCACCAGCCCCCCTCCTGTAATGTGGGCCATGCCCTTCACCGTGATTTGCTCCATCAGCGACAAAACAGGCTTCACATAGATGCGCGTGGGTTGCATCAGGGCCTCTGCCAGGGTGGACTGGGTTCCGGGCAACGGGTCATCAAGCGACGCCCCTGAACGCACCAGGATTTTCCGGATCAGGGAAAACCCGTTGGAATGTGGCCCACTGGACGCCACACCGATCACCACATCCCCCGAGCCGATGGCTGACCCGGTCACGAGACGCGATTTTTCGGCCACGCCCACGGCAAACCCGGCCAGATCGTATTCACCATCCGGATACATGTCGGGCATTTCCGCCGTTTCACCCCCAATCAGGGCGCAACCGGCCATTTCACAACCCGCCGCAATACCCTGGATCACGGTAGCAGCCGTATCTACATGCAACCGGCCGCAGGCGAAGTAATCCAGGAAAAACAGGGGTTCGGCACCCTGCACCAGAATATCGTTGACGCTCATGCCCACCAGATCAATGCCCACCGTATCATGGCGCTGCAACTCGAAAGCCAGGCGCAACTTGGTACCCACGCCGTCCGTTCCAGACACCAGCACTGGCTCGCGAAAACGTTGGCCAATTTCAACCAGCGCCGCAAATCCCCCGATGCCGCCCAGTACTTCGGGACGCAAGGTACGCTGGGCAAAGGGTTTGATGCGATCCACCAGGGCATCGCCCGCGTCGATATCGACCCCTGCATCCCGGTAGGACAAACCCTCAGTGGAAATATTTTGACTTGACACGCCGCTGGCTCCCTCACAGTGTGCCGGCATTGGGGCACAACCTGCTAAAATACGGAATCGGGCATTTCCCGCTTCCAAACAGTCTCGAATTCTATCGCAAATGACCAACTCCCGTCCCGGCTCCCGCCTGCTGCCCGTCGGCATGGTGATGATTTTTCTGGCTGTCGGGCTGATCTACCTGCTGTCCCCCATCCTGCTGCCATTTGTACTTGCACTGCTTCTGGCCTACGTGTGCCGCCCCCTCGTGGCATGCCTGACCCGAGGCTGGATCACCCCCGCGCTGGCCTCGCTTCTGGTACTCCTCATCCTGACGGGCCTTGCCTTCGTGCTTTGCCTGTTGGTGGTCCCCATGCTCTACCAGGAACTCAACCTGGTTCTGGCCAAGCTCCCGTCCACCCTGGCCCAGCTAAAAGATGCCTGGGGACCCTTTCTCCAGCAGAACCTGGGAGTTGACCTGAACAGCAACCTCAACAACCTCCGGGACATGCTGCAACAAAACATGGGGGCCACCGAGGCCGGCCTGCAAAAACTGCTTCGCTCCGCCAGCGAAGGTGGCCTGTTCCTTCTGGGGGTGCTGGTCACCCTTCTGCTGGTGCCCGTGGTCCTGTTTTACCTGCTCAAGGACTGGACCGGATTACTGGCCTCCCTGATCTCTGCCGTGCCGCTCCGGTATCGTGAGCCCGTGCTGGATTTTGCCCAGGAAGTGGACAGTGCCCTGGGGCAATTCCTGCGCGGCCAATTGATGGTCATGGCCGTCATGTCCGTTTTCTATTCCACAGGGCTCATGTTGGTGGGTCTGCATTCCGGACTCGCCATCGGTATCCTCACTGGCCTGCTTGTCTTCATTCCCTATGTGGGCGTTTTTACGGGATTTGTCCTGGCAGTGCTGGCCGCCCTGGTACAGGGACCTGATCTGTCACTGCTCTGGCTGGTCATGGGCGTCTATGCCGCCGGGCATGCCCTGGAAGGCACCCTGGTCACCCCGAGGCTGGTGGGCGACCGCATCGGGCTCCACCCGGTCATGGTCATTTTTTCACTGATGGCTTTCGGGAAATTGCTGGGTTTCTTCGGGATACTGATCGCCCTTCCCGCATCTGCCGTGCTGCGGGTGGTGATCGGTCACGTCAAGCGCCTCATTGACCCGGACAGCGGAACCGCATGATGACGCGCCGGCAGCTCGCACTGGAAATTCTGCCCAGCACTCCACCAAGGCTGGAAGATTTCGTGGTAGGCAGCAACCAGGAAGCCGTGGACATTCTGGCCAGATGGGCAGCGGGGCGTGAGAAAGAACGTTTCATCTACCTCTGGGGACCACATGGTGTGGGAAAAACCCACCTCCTGAGGGCGCTGGCGCCCGATGCCTTCATCTCATGCACCCCCAGTACCCGCTTTCATGCCACCCCCCAGCCGGTTCAGGCCGTGGATGATGTCCATCGCCTTGACCGGGACGGAGCCCTGTCTCTTTTTCACCGGTTCAATGAAAAACGCGAGGATGGCAGCCGACTGCTGGTGTCGGGCGTCCATCCTCCGGCAAAACTCGATCTACCCCCGGAACTGGCCACGCGCCTGGGATGGGGACTGGTATTGCGTCTGCACGCCCTGGAAGACGAGCAGAAAATCCTGGCACTCCAATCCCGCGCCTTGCGATTGGGAGCACGGCTTCCGGCCGATGCAGCGCGCTACCTGATGACCCACTGCAACCGGGATACAGGGTATCTTTTCCATTTCCTTCACGAGCTCAACCGGTGGTCACTGGCTGCTCATCGGGACACCCTCTCGATTCCCCTGATTCGCGAAGTCCTGGAAGCCAGCAGTCCTCCTCCTTTACCCCATTAGGTTTTTCCCTCATGCGACTTGCACTGTTTGACTTGGACAATACCTTGCTGTCAGGTGACAGCGATTTCGAATGGGGTCAGTTCCTGATCTCCAGGGGGGTCCATGACCCCGAAGCCTACGAGGCCCAAAACAGGGCGTTTTATGAAGCTTACAAGGCGGGAACGCTCGACATTCACCGTTTCCTTGAATTCCAGCTCATGCCCCTCAGCCGCCATCCGAGAAAAACCCTGGATGACTGGCATCAGGAGTTCATGCGCACCCGCATCCAACCGCTCATCGGGAACAAGGCCCGGCATCTGGTGCAGGAAGAGCAGGAGCGGTCTGGCTTGGTAGCCATCGTCACAGCCACCAATCGCTTCGTCACGGCCCCCATTGCCCAGGCATTTGGCATTGACCATCTGGTGGCCACGGAACCCGAGACGAACACGACCGGGGAATTCACAGGTCGCGTCACGGGAACCCCCTGTTTCAGGGAAGGAAAAATCGCCTGCGTGAACAACTGGCTTCGACGCTTGGGACACGTCTGGACAGATTTCGGGGAAACCGCCTTCTACAGCGATTCGCTCAATGATCTGCCACTCCTGAATCACGTTACCCATCCCTGCGCCGTGAACCCTGACTCCACACTGCATGGTCATGCCCTGGCAGCAGGCTGGCCCATTCTCGACCTGCGCCATCACACCCCATGATCACCACTTTCCTCAAAAAAATCCTGCGCCGTCCCAAAGCCCCTGCCGGCTCCATGCAGATGCGCATTCTCCAAGCCGGACAACACCCGCTGTCTCCTGACACCATCAGTCGTTGTGCACTCAAGGTCACCCAGGCCCTCCAGGCAGGCGGCTTCAAGGCCTACATTGTGGGAGGTGCCGTCAGGGACCTGTTGCTGGGTCGATCCCCCAAGGATTTCGACGTGGCCACGGACGCGACACCCGAACAGGTCAGGCGTTTGATCCGTCGCTCCCGGGTCATTGGCCGGCGTTTCCAGATCGTGCACGCCATGTGCCAAGAAGAAATCGTTGAAGTCACGACCTTCCGTGGTTCTGCAGACAGGGAAAGTGAATCCCAGGTAACAGACGAACATGGGCGGCTGACCCGGGACAACGTGTTCGGTTCCATGGAAGAAGATGCCGCCCGCCGGGACTTCACCGTCAATGCCCTGTACTACGATCCGTCCCGCAACGAACTGTTCGACTACTTCAATGGCGTACGGGATATTCAGGCACGAAAACTGGCCATGATCGGGCCACCCGCCGTGCGCTACAGGGAAGACCCTGTGCGTATGCTGCGAGCAGTCCGTTTTGCGGCGAAACTCGGCTTCGAACTGGACAGCGAGGCCCGTCAGCCCATACAGGAACTGGCCGACCTCCTGCTCAACGTGCCAGAATCCCGCCTGTTTGACGAAATGCTAAAAATGCTGCTATCAGGCCATTCCGTGGCCTGTTTGCAGCAATTGCGCGCAGAGGGGCTGCATCATGACCTGCTTCCCCTGCTGGACTGGATTCTGGACCAACCCCAGGGTGAGCGGTTCGTGACCCAGGCCCTGCAAAACACGGACCAGCGCATCATGGAAGACAAATCCGTGTCTCCCGGATTCCTGTTCGCCTGTCTGCTCTGGCATCCTGTCCTGGATGCCTGGAAACGGCGCCAGGATGCCGGTGAAAAACCCATGCCCGCCCTTTTTGAAGCCATGACGGATGTTTTGGAGACCCAACGCAAGAAACTGGCGATTCCCAGGCGGTACGACGCCATCATGAAGGAAATCTGGGGACTCCAGCCCCGCTTCGTCCAGCGCTCCGGGCAACGGCCCTACCGCCTGCTGGAGCACCCCCGGTTCAGGGCCGCCTACGATTTCATGTTCCTGCGGGCACAAAGCGGGGAACTGGACCTGGCCATCGGCACCTGGTGGACCGATTTCCAAACGGCTGCTCCTGAAGACCGCGAAAGCATGCTTGTCCAGGATGAGCAGCCCAAAAGGACACGGCGCAGACGCCGACGATGATTCACCGGGCCTACATCGGGTTGGGCAGCAATCTGGAACACCCCGAACATCAGGTGGAGACAGGCTTGTCCCTGCTCTCTCAACTGCCGGGCACCCGCCTTGTACAAAGGTCCATGCTCTGGCGGTCGGCTCCCATGGGTTATGCGAATCAGCCTGACTTCGTCAACGCCGTTGCCTGCCTGGACACCCGGCTGTTGTCCCATGAACTGCTGAAAGCGTTACAGACGATCGAACAGCAGCAGGGAAGGCAGCGTCTATTTGCCAACGGCCCGCGCACCCTGGATCTTGACCTGCTATTGTATGATTCGCTCGAGTCCGCCACTGAAACGCTGACGGTTCCACACCCGCGCATGGGATCCCGGGCCTTCGTGCTGCTGCCCCTGCGGGAACTGGCCGGCAACCTCTGGATTCCCGGACAAGGATTTACCGAGGAACTTCTGTCAAAATGCCTCGATCAGGAAGCATTTCCCGTTAAAGATGAGCAAAATTAACACTACATCCTTGTCGGAAAGGTACCGCTACATCGTGGTGGAAGGCCCCATAGCCGTAGGCAAGACCTCCCTGACCCGTCGCCTTGCCGCCCATCTGGGCGCCCAACTGATGCTGGAAGACGCCGCTTCGAACCCTTTCCTGGAACGTTTTTATCTGGAACCTGAGCGCTTCGCCTTTCCTGCACAGATGTTCTTTCTGTTCCAGAGGACCTTGCAAGCCAGCAACATCAAACAGCGCGACCTGTTTGCCAGTCCCACGATATCCGATTTCCTGATGGACAAGGATCGCCTGTTTGCCAGGATGAACCTGGCGGATGATGAATTCGAGTTGTACCAGAGACTTTACCAGTTCCTTTCCCCCCGCACGGCCGTGCCCGACCTGGTCATTTACCTGCAGGCTCCCGTCCACGTACTCCAGGAACGGGTCAAACGCAGGGCCTGGAGCGTGGAACGACCCATTTCGGAGCGCTATCTGCATGACCTGACGAACCGTTACGCCGATTATTTTCACCACTACGATGCCTCTCCCCTCTTGATCGTCAACAGCGAACACCTCAATTTTGTTGACCATCAACAGGACTTTGAACTGCTGCTCAGGCAAATCGACAGCATGCGCAGCCCGAGAGAATTTTTCAGTCACGGCTGACCCCGGGATTTCCCCATGGACCGACTTCACACTGTTTCAGAACTGCGTCAGCGACTTGCATCCGAACGACGGATCGTTTTTGTCCCCACCATGGGTAACCTGCATGAAGGGCATCTGGATCTGCTACGTGCCGGCCACCACCACGGTGACTGCCTTGTGACCAGCCTGTTTGTCAATCGCCTGCAGTTCGGCAAGGGAGAAGATTTTGAACGTTACCCGCGTACGCTGACTGCCGATTGCGAACAACTGGAAAAACAGGGCTGTCATGTGGTATTTGCACCCGATGAAAAGGAGGTTTATCCTGAACTCCAGCAGTGCGTGGTGGAGCCGTCCGGCTTGCAGCATGTTCTGGAGGGAGCTGCCAGACCTGGTCATTTTCGCGGGGTGGCCACCGTGGTACTGAAGCTTTTTCACATGGTGCAGCCACAGGTGGCCGTTTTTGGCCAAAAGGACTATCAGCAATGTCTCGTGGTGAAGGAAATGGTACGACAGCTGAACCTGCCCATTGACATCCTTGCCGTGAACACCCGACGGGCCCTCGACGGGCTGGCGCTGAGTTCGCGCAACAGTTATCTGTCAGTTCAGGAACGCGAGGAAGCCCCTGCCCTTTACCGTCAACTATCCCTGATCCAGACTGCGCTGGCTGCCGGCCAGCGCGATTTCGACGCTCTGGAGAGGGAAGCCACCAATACCCTGGATTCTCGTGGATGGCAAACCGACTACATCGCCATCCGGGAACGTCATCGACTGGGCAAGCCTGATCCGTCAACCCCTGATCTGGTCATTCTGGGCGCGGCGAAACTGGGCAGAACCCGGTTGATAGACAACATTGAAGTAACCCTGTCTCCGTAAACCCTGCACAAGGAGGATCGCATGAACATGGACTCCATCCGGGAGAAGCTTGATTATCTCAAAGCCAGGCACCGCGCCCTGGACGAAAAAATTCGTCTCTGGGTTTCCACTTCCATTCCAGACCCGACCGAGTTGCGGCACCTCAAAAAACTCAAGCTGCACCTGAAGGACCAGATTGCCCAACTGGAAGCACAGCTAATGAACTACATGCCTCAACCCATTCACTGAGCTTCCAGCTGGCTTGCCTTGTCCCTGACCCAGTCAGTCACGGAAGCCAGCGCCTGATCCAGCTGCGCAGGCCAGGTTCCTCCGGCCTGCGCCATGTCCGGGCGTCCACCGCCTTTCCCGCCCACCTGTTGCGCCACAAAGTTGACCAGTTCACCAGCGCTGAAATGCCGGGTCAGGTCCTGGGTCACGCCCGCCACCAGGCTGACCTTCTGGTCACCTTGTCCTGAGCCCAGCACCACGATGCCCGAACCTAGGCGATCCCTGAGTCCGTCCAGAGTATCTCGCAAGGTCTTGCCATCGGCATCAGCCAACCGGGCCGCCAGCACCTTGACCCCGGCCACTTCCACCACCTGCTGGGCCAATCCCGCCCCCTCGCTGGCCGCCATTTTTGACTTGAGGCGTGCCAGTTCTTTTTCCAGGACACGCACATGGTCCAGCACTTGCGAAAGCCTGGACTGCACTTCCTGGGGCTGTGCCTTCAGCTTGCGAGCCACTTCCAGCAACTGTTCCTTTTCATCATGGGTCCTTGCCAGCGCAGACTCGCCCGTCACTGCCTCCACACGGCGAATACCGGATGCCACACCTGACTCGGAAATGATGCGGAACAAACCAATGTCACCGGAACGAACCACGTGAGTGCCTCCACACAATTCCGTGGAAAACCCACCCATCCTGACCACCCGAACCTCATCACCGTATTTTTCACCAAACAGCGCCATGGCCCCCTGCTGCAAGGCCTCGTCGTACTTCATCAGTCTGACGTCCACAGGATGATTGCTGCGAATTTCCTGGTTGACCAGTTTTTCCACCTCCTGCAACTCTCCCTCTGTCATGGGCTTGTCGTGGGAAAAATCGAAGCGAGTGCGCTCCGCATCCACCAGCGACCCTTTCTGGCCCACGTGAGTGCCCAGCACCTTGCGTAATGCAGCATGCAGCAAATGAGTCGCCGAATGGTTCCATGCAGCCCGCTGGCGAGCTTGAACATTCACCACGGCCCGGATGGTTTCACCCACCTTCAACCGACCGGTGACCACCGTGCCGTGATGTCCGGATACCATGGCCTGGATTTTCTGCGTGTCCGTAACCTCAAAGGTGCCTTGCGGGCAGGCCAGTTCTCCCCGGTCACCCACCTGTCCACCGGACTCGGCATAAAACGGGGTTCTATCCAGCACCACCACACCTGCTTCGCCTGCTTCCAGAGACGGAACAGGGGTTCCATCACGGTAAATCGCCACGATACAGGCTTCCAGATCCAGGGTCTCGTAACCATGGAATTCTGTCGCCTCACCCTGGTAATCCACCACCTCCCGGGCTGTAAAGCGTGAGGCTGCCCGAGCCCTTTCGCGCTGGGCTGCCATGGCCTGCTCGAAACCGGAAAGATCGACCGCCACACCCCGTTCGCGCGCAATGTCGGCCGTCAGGTCCATGGGAAAGCCGTAAGTGTCATACAAACGGAATACGGTTTCTCCATCGAGCAATCCGTCTTCCTGATGCAAGGCCGCCTCGAGCACTGCCATGCCATTTTCGAGGGTCTCGGAAAAACGTTCCTCTTCCTGCAGCAGAACTGCCGAGACGTTGACTTTGGCTGCGGCCAGTTCAGGGTATGCCTCACCCATCTGCACCACAAGATCGGCCACCAGCTTGTGAAAAAAGGGCTGCTTTTGCCCCAGTTTGTAACCGTGTCGAATGGCCCTGCGGATGATTCGGCGCAGCACGTAGCCCCGCCCTTCGTTTCCGGGAATGATGCCGTCCACGATCAGGAAGCTGCAGGCGCGAATGTGGTCGGCAATCACCTTGAGCGAGTTGCCGCCCAGATCCTGGGTATTCGTATAGCGCGCAGCCGCACGGATCAGTGACTGGAACAGGTCGATGTCGTAGTTGCTGTGCACTCCTTGCATGATGGCCGAAATGCGTTCCAGCCCCATTCCGGTATCCACGGACGGTTTGGGCAACGGGTGCAGCGTACCCTGCTCATCACGGTTGTACTGCATGAACACCAAGTTCCATATCTCGATGTAGCGATCACCATCAGCCCCTGGTGATCCGGGAGGGCCCCCTTCGATTTCCGGACCATGATCGTAAAAGATTTCGCTGCAGGGCCCGCAGGGGCCGGTATCACCCATCTGCCAGAAATTGTCCGCCGTGCTGATGCGTGAGAATCGCTGGGATGAAACCCCGATGTCTTCCAGCCAGATGCGAGCGGCATCGTGATCGTCGTGGTAGACCGTAATCCAGAGGCGCTGAGGGGACAGATGCAGTTCTTCCGTGAGGAACTGCCAGGCAAAATGAATGGCTTCCCGCTTGAAGTAGTCCCCGAAACTGAAATTGCCCAGCATTTCGAAGAAGGTGTGGTGCGAGGCGGTATAAACTACATTTTCAAGGTC
>JAJZEL010000196.1 GCA_021828575.1 Pseudomonadota bacterium | reverse complement strand
GTTGGTTAAATCACAAACCCAGGATACGTCAAATAAGAAGCAAGAATCGGGCCATTTTTATTGATGGGCGGCAGGTTATCAAGGATGCACATGACAGAAGCACTGGAAGAAATCAGGCGCGGGGCAGATGAAATTCTCCCGGAAGACGAATTGGCCGAACGGTTGAAAACGGGTAGACCTCTGAAAGTAAAGGCTGGATTTGACCCCACGGCGCCTGACTTGCACCTTGGGCATACGGTGCTCATCAACAAGTTGCGTACCCTGCAGAATATGGGCCATGAAATCACGTTCCTCATAGGTGATTTCACGGGTTTGATCGGCGATCCCACTGGACGGAATGCCACCCGCCCACCGCTCACTTCCGAGCAGGTGGCTGACAATGCCGCCACTTATAAGGCTCAGGTGTTCAAAATTCTGGATCCCGAGTGTACTCGGGTGGCTTTTAATTCCACATGGATGCACCCTTTGGGTGCGGAAGGCCTCATACGTCTGGCGGCGACCCATACGGTGGCCCGCATGCTGGAGCGGGAAGACTTTTCCAGGCGCTACCGTTCGGGTCAACCCATTGCATTGCATGAGTTTCTTTACCCACTGGTGCAGGGCTATGATTCGGTTGCCCTGCAGGCTGATCTGGAACTGGGAGGCACGGACCAGAAGTTCAACCTGCTCATGGGACGTGAACTGCAAAAGCACTATGGCCAGTCACCGCAGTGCATCTTGACCATGCCACTGCTGGAAGGGACGGACGGTGTCAACAAGATGTCCAAGTCCATGAATAATTTCATTGGTGTCCAGGAACCCCCGCAGGAGCAGTTTGGCAAGCTCATGTCCATTTCGGACACGCTCATGTGGCGTTACCTCGATCTTCTGTCTTTTGAACCACTGGATACCTTGCGACGCTGGAAAAAAGAGGTGCAAGACGGCAGGAATCCACGGGATATCAAGGTACTGCTTGCTGGTGAAATCGTTGCCAGATTCCATGGTCACGCTGCGGCAAAACAGGCCCATGAGGATTTCGAGATGCGATTCCGGGGGCACGTGTTGCCTGATGACCTTCCCGAGCAGGTGCTGGAAGTGGGTCGGGAAGGGTTGTCCCTGCCTCAGGCCTTGAAGCAGGCCGGACTGGTGGAAAGCACTTCCGAGGCCATGCGCCTCATGCGCGAGGGCGGAGTCAGGCTCGACGGAGAGAAAATCCTGGACAAGGCATTCTGCCTCACTCCAGGCATGCAGGGCATCCTTCAGGTAGGGAAGCGTCGGTTTGCACGGGTTGTCTGCCGTTGACTTCCCCGGTACATCAACTGCCAGCGCTTCGTCTGGATGCGCAGGGACAGCGTCATGTGGACCTGAAGTCGGTGGTGGCACTGGCATTGCCCCTTTTCCTGAACACCAGCCTCCAGGTGGTGCTTAACCTGACGGATACCTGGTTCATCGGACATCTTTCGACCGACGACTTGTCCGCTGCGGGTGCCTGTTATTACCTGGTATTCGTATTTTTTCTGATATTCGGAGGGGTGGGCATTGCTGTCCAGACGCTGGTGGCTCAGGCTTTCGGGGCAGGGCACCTGAAGGAGGCCGGGCGGGCGGCCTGGAGTGGCATGTGGGGCGGACTGCTCACAACGCCTCTGTTTCTCTGGGTGGCACATGCCGGGGGTGGCCTGCTTACCCTTTTCCACCTGCAGCCCCATGTGCAGCAACTGGCCATCGCTTATTGGGAACCCCGGTTGTGGGGCGGTTCACTGTCGGCAGTGGTGTACGCTTTTGGGTCGTTTTTCAATGGCATTGCCCGGCCCGGTTACACCTTTCTCATCATGCTCACGGTGGTCATCGGCAATGCGCTGTTCAATGACCTGTTCATCTTTCATCTTCATCAGGGCATTGCAGGGGCTGCTCAGGGGAGCACGGTGGCTCTGGGTTTGGGGGCGTGCACGGGACTGTGGCTTTTCATGAGGAGCGAGTTCCGTGACCGTTTTCATACCCATCTCAGTTGGCGTCCCTACTGGCGAGGCCTGAAGGAAGTGTTTGCCTTGGGCATTCCCACCGGGCTTTTTCCTGCCATGGATGTGGTGGGATTGGCTTTGTTCCAGCTGATGCAGGTGGATCTGGGGCCCGTGGACGGAGCGGCGACACAGGTCGTGATGATGATGACTTCCATCTCGTACATGCCGGCAGTGGGCATTGCCCTGGCGGGAACCACGTTGGTGGGGCAGTCTATTGGAGCGGGAGACAAGGAATGGGCTGCCAGGTGTGCGCAGGTCATCATTCGGCTGGCAGTGGCTTACATGGGAGTACTGGGCATTGTCCTGGCTTTTCTGGGGCCCTGGGTCATCCCTTTTTTCGTGCCAGCAGGAGATCCCGCAACTGGAGCGGTACTGGCCTTGTCCGGTCGGTTGCTATGGATAGCGGCGGGTTATCAGGTCTTTGATGCCCTCAACATCTCCTCCGCATTTTGCCTGAGAGGCGCGGGTGATGTGCGCATGCCCACTTTACTGCTGCTTCTGTTGTCCTGGGGGTTATTCGTACCGCTCTGTCATGCCCTGACTTTTCCAGAGGGCAAAGGGTGGGTTCACTTTCTGCCACAGTGGGGGTTAGGAGCTGAGGGTGGTTGGTGGGCTGCGCTCATATATACTATCGCCTTGGGACTGGGTCTCTGGATGCGCTGGCGTTCGGGTGCCTGGCGGCGCATCTACCTCGAATCCACATGACCAATCCTTTTCGACAGCACCTGCTGGTGACCGTAGTCCTTCTTTTGTGTGGCCCGAGCGCTTTTGCCGCAGGGCAGGGAAGCGATGTGGGTCCCGATGATGGCGACGTGGGAGAAGCACAAACCATCACGGTCACTTCTTCTACCGAAGCTTCACCTGGTGCACAACGCATTCCGGCGGATGGCAGTACCCGATACCAGTTTTCCGATGCCCAAATTTCCAGTTTGCCGCAGGGAGAGTCTACGCCAATCAACGAAGTGATGTTGCAGGCGCCCGGGGTGGTTCAGGACGGTTTTGGTCAAGTGCATGTGAGGGGGGATCACGGCAATCTGCAATACCGGATCAACGGGGTCATGATTCCGGATGCGGTGGGCGGTTTCGGGCAATTCCTGGATACACGGTTTGCCGACAAGTTTTCCATATTGACTGGAGCATTGCCGGCCCAGTACGGGTACCGTACGGCCGGCATCGTGGACATTCAGACCCGAGCTCCCGATTCGGAAGCGGGAGGCGAGTTGTCCATGACCGGGGGCAGTCGGAACTACGGTGAAACGGCGGGGATCGTCAACGGCACCATAGGACGGTTCAGTTATGATCTCACGGGCTCTCTCATGACATCACAGCTGGGCATCAACAATCCGGTGGGCACACTGAATGCGCTGCATGATACGACCCGGCAGGCCCACGGTTTCGGTGTGTTGTCTTATGACCTGACGCCCCAGGAACGACTCAGCCTGATTTTTGGGCAGTCCATGAATTCGTTTCAGATCCCGGACAACCCCACTCTGACTCCTCAATGTTGCAGTTCCACGTTGCAACCTGTTCCCCCTGCCGTGGCACTGGATGCCAATCAGGTGGAACTGAACCAGTTTCAGGTGGCAAGCCTGCAATCCAGTCTGGGTCAATGGAACATGCAGTGGTCCTTATACCACCGTTTGTCGCAGCAACAATACACCCCAGACCCCAATCTCGGTGACCTGTTTTATGCAGGCGTCAGCAATGCCGTGCTGCGTAGTAGCGACGCACGAGGCATACAGACCGACGCTGGCTGGCAAATGAATGATGAACATACCTTGCACGCCACGTTCATGGCTCAGGAAGAAAGCTTTCTTTCCAATGACCAGTCCCAAGTGTATTGCACCGGGATCTCGTCGGTATGTGCGGGCAACCAGTTGACGGTAGCGGGTGTCTCCAGCACGCCGCCCGTCACCTTACAAGACAATACGGCAGGCGTGGCCCATTTTTGGGGTACCTCCTTGCAGGACGAGTGGAAGATCCTGTCGCCTCTTACGTTGAACTATGGGTTGCGTTTCGATGAAGACAATACTTTTGTGAGCCAACACCAGTTAAGTCCCCGGTTGTCACTGGTGTACGATTACTCACCTGCGACGCGCATGCATGTGGGGTACTCCAGGTTTTTCACGCCTCCATCCACAGACATGGTGGATAGCAAGACACTGGCGCTGTTCACTAACACCACGAACGCCTCCACCGTGTTGACCAATGCCCCGGTCCGGGCCGAACGCTCCAATTACTACGACATGGGGTTGTCCCACCAGTTGTCCGATCACATGGGGTTTGACGTGGACGCCTATTACAAGGACGTCCAGAACCCCCTGGATGAGGGGCAGTTTGGCAATTCGTTGCTGTTTTCCGCTTTCAATTACCAGCAGGGCAAGATCTACGGCGTGGAATTTTCCGGGAATTGGCATGAGGATCGACTGTCGGCCAACATCAATGCTTCTGTGAGCCGTGCCATGGCCAAAGGCATCGAATCCGGCCAGTTCAACTTTTCGCCCGCAGAAATTGCCTATATCAACAACAACTGGGTATACATGGACCATGACCAGCGCTATACCCTGTCAGGTACTGTCGGGTACCGAACCGACTGGGCCAACCTGAGTCTGGACACTATTTTCGGGAGCGGCTTGCGCAGCGGGTTTGCCAATACCCAGACCATGCCGGATTACGTGGTATTCAATACGTCAGCCACGCATCTGTTCAAAACACAGGAGTTTGGTGATCTGGAAGGACGAGTCACCGTCCTCAATTTGTTTGATCGCACTTACGAGCTGAGAAGCGGTACGGGAATCGGGGTGGGTGCCCCGCAATACGGTTTTGAACGCACCTTTATGGTGGGCGTTACCCGGTTTTTCTGATACGGAATCACTTCCCTTTGCGCCGTGCCCGTGGGTGCGCTGCATCGTAAATTCTGGCCAGATGCTGGAAATCCAGATGCGTGTAGACCTGAGTAGAGGTGATGCTGGCATGCCCCAGCATTTCCTGGACGGCACGCAGGTCTCCGCTTGATTGCAATACATGAGAGGCAAATGAATGTCGGAGCACGTGGGGGTGGACACGGTCGGTCAATCCCCGTTGTCTGGCTCGCAAGGCCACCCGCTGCTGGATGGCGCGTATTCCCAATGGACGTCCGGAATGAGTCAGAAACAGGAAAGTGGATGGCGGAGAGGGCAGCCCGTTCCTGCTTTCAAGCCAAAGGATCAATGCTTCGCGGGCCGCATGGCCCACCGGAACCTGCCGGGTCTTGTTGCCTTTTCCCGTGACGCGAACCAGATGTTCGTGCAAATCCAGATCGACTATGTGCAGTCCTGCCAGCTCTGAGAGACGGAGTCCGGAGGAGTAGAACAGTTCGAGCATGGCCCGGTCTCTGCGTGTCAGGAAATCTTCTCCGGGAAGGGCCACCAGATGAACGGCCGTGTCCGGGGAGAGGGCGTGCGGTAGTCGCCTGGGAGAGCGAGGTGGGCGTATGCCTGTGCAAGGGTTGCCTGCAAATGAGTGGTCGCGTCCCAGATAATCAAAAAAACTTCGCCAGCCCGAGAGTAGACGGGCCAAAGTACGACCCGCAAGACCCCGCGCATGCAATTGGGCCACGAAACGTCGAACATGCTGGGGTGTCAGCGCTTCCAGGGCCAGGTCGCCCATTTGGGCAAACAGCGTGGTGAGGTCTCTCTGGTAGCTTGCCACGGTGCGAGGAGACATTCGTCGTTCGGTTTCCAGATGGCGCAGGAAATCCGATTGCAAGGACTTCAGTTTGGGGTCAGAGGGCTGCATGAACCCGATGATGTAGGGCGGCACCAATCATTTCTCCGATCCGCTCGAGAAACAGGGTGCCCATCTGATTGGAAAAGCGGTTTTCATCTGGCGAAGCAAGAACCACCACGCCGAAAGGATATTCGTTTTTTAGCGGGATGACGGCAAACGATTTGAGCAGGATATCCTGACTGAACAATGACAGAGTGCCGTGTACGGCCAGCGGACCACAGTACGGGGTTTCCATGCGCATGACATAGGCTTTCAGTTCCGCAGGAACCGGCCCGAACTCGGGGCGATTGTCCAGTTCAATCCCGCCCCATAACCGGACTTGAGCTTGCGGTACGACGAACCGTTCATGAAACTGGTGCTCAATGGTGTCCAGTAATTCAGGCAGGTTTTGTGCGGCCAGCATGGCAACGGCCAGTTCATGGACCTGGCGATTGATGCGGTCATTGACTTCTGCATTGCCGATCAGTTCGCGCAGCCGTGTTTCCAGAGCGTGGTTTTTTTCGCGCAAGGCCAGTACCTGCCGCTGGCTCAGGGATACGGTATGTCCTCCATCATGGGGGTGAGGGAGGTGGAGATGGGTGAGGAGAGCACTATAGTGCTCGAAGAAGTCCGGATGGTTGTTGAGCCAGGCGGCGACGGCATCTGGGTTCATGCTCATTTCAATTCCTCGGTGGTTCAGGTCTCGGGCAGCTCCATCTGGCCCGTAAATACGAAAACGGCATCACCTGTCATCCAGACGTCGTGTCCGGGGCCTTGCCAGCAGACAGTCAGGTCGCCACCGCGGGTGGTTACCCTGACCGTACCGTCCAACAGTCCACGGGTGATGCCAGCCACCACAGCGGCACAGGCCCCGGTTCCGCAGGCCAGCGTTTCGCCAGCCCCGCGCTCATAGACCCTGAGCCGAATGTGGTGACGATCCACAGGCTCCATGAAACCAGCATTCACACGACGTGGAAAAGCAGGGTGATGTTCAATGAGCGGGCCTTCCTTGGCTACGGGGGCGTCCGCTACGGAGGGGACCACTTGCACGGCATGCGGGTTGCCCATGGACAGTACGCTGAATTCCCGGGTTTCCGTTCCCACTTGCAAGGCGTAGGTTGTGGCCTGGCTTCTCGTGAAGAAAGGCACCTTTTCCGGGCTGAATTCCGGCGGGCCCATGCACACCCTGACCTGATCATCGGGCAGTACCTGGGGAATGATGATACCTCCCAAGGTTTCCACGCGAATTTCATCCTTTTGGGTCAGTCCTCGCGCCCTGACAAACCGTGCAAAGCAGCGTGCGCCGTTGCCGCAGTTTTCCACTTCGCTGCCGTCAGGGTTAAGGATGCGATAGCGAAAATCATTCTCCGGATCCTCGGGAGGGGCGATGATCAAAATCTGGTCACACCCAATGCCCAGGTGCCGGTCAGCAATAAGGCGGATTTGTCCGGGCGTGAGATTGAGAGGGGATGAAGTGGCATCCAGCATCACAAAATCGTTGCCCAGCCCTTGCATTTTAGTAAAGGACAACTGCACGGTTCACATTCCACGCATCAGAAGGGTGCATCCTAACCGGTTTTGCAAATGACCGCAGAATTTCATCATGCGTAGGGGGAGGGTTCGCGAGGAGGGCGAGCCTTGAAGCGTTTGTGGCTCCACAGGTAACGTGCGGGCTGTTCGAGTACGCGCGCCTCGATGAAATGGTTCATTCGTACGGTATCTTCCCGTTCGTCGGGTCCGGGAAAAGCTTCCCAGGAAGGGTAGAAGCAGACGCGGTACCGCCCCCGATCGAATTCCTGATGGACTACGCAAGGGACGATGCGGGCTCCTGACAAGCGAGCCAACCGGGGCAAAGCAGGGACGGTGGCTGTGGGTATCCCGAAAAAATCCACAAAAATTGACTCCTTGGGCCCGAAGTCCTGATCAGGCAGATAGTACAGCGCCCAGCCTGGCTTGAAAGCCCGCAGTACGGCCCGTATGCCATCTTGCCTGGAAAAGACGGTAGCCCCATTCCAGCGGCTGCGATGGCGCAAGATCACCTCATCCAGGGTGGCATTTTTATGCCGTGTATTGATGGTGATGGTCCTGATGTCCGCCGAGAGATAGATGCCTATGGTGTCAACCCCGAAGAAATGTGGGGTCATGAGAATGACAGGCCCCTGTGCCAGTGCCTGATCCAGATGCTCTTTCCCCTCAAACTGCACCAGTCGTCGCAACCGGGGGAGGGAAGCGTACCAACCCACGCCCTGAGCCAGGATGCTGGTCATGAAAGCCTGGAAGTGCTGTTTGGCCACAATCACTCGTTGTTCTTCGGTCCAGTGGGGGAAGCACAGTTTCAAGTTGATGAGCGTGACCCTGCGACGATCATGAATGAAGGTAAAGGCCAGGCTGCCCAACAGGGCACCCACCCTGGACAGGGCGGTCAGGGGTAGCCAGTGGAGCAGCCAAAGCAGGGCAAGGGCTAAACGTAAAAGCATCGGAGGGGGCGTTTACTGTTAGAATCGGCAACTTGTTTTTGTGCGGAGGCGCAGTTTTCATGAGCCATTACCTGTTTTCGTCAGAGTCCGTTTCTGAGGGACACCCCGACAAGGTGGCCGATCAGATTTCCGACGGGGTACTAGACGCCATTCTAGCCCAGGATTCTCATGCCCGGGTAGCTTGTGAAACACTCACCAGTACCGGTTTGATTGTCATTTCAGGTGAAATCACCACCACGGCCCAGATCAACTACATCGATGTGGCCCGGGATGTGGTGCGTCGCATTGGATATGACAGCTCCGACATCGGTTTTGACTACCGGACCTGTGCCGTACTCACTGCACTGAATCGCCAGAGTCCGGACATTGCCCAAGGCGTGGATGAAGGCAGTGGTCTGGACCTGGAGCAGGGTGCAGGCGATCAGGGCATCATGTTCGGTTATGCGTGCGATGAGACTGAATCGCTCATGCCCCTGGCCATTCACCTGTCTCATAGGCTCATGCAGCGGCAATCAGAGCTTCGCAAGGATGGCCGCCTGCCTTTTCTTCGCCCGGATGCCAAGTCCCAGGTGAGTGTACGGTACGAGGACGGGAAGGCTGTAGCCATTGATACGGTGGTGCTGTCCACCCAGCATGATCCGGATGTGTCCCATGACCAATTGTCGGAAGCCGTGATTGAAAGCATCATCAAGCCGGTTTTGCCGGCCCATCTACTCGGGCCCAATACCCGCTACCTCATCAATCCCACGGGGCGATTCGTGGTGGGCGGTCCCATGGGCGACTGTGGACTGACTGGACGCAAGATTATCGTGGATACTTATGGCGGAGCAGCGCGCCATGGTGGCGGTGCTTTTTCCGGGAAGGATCCGTCAAAGGTGGACCGATCTGCCGCTTATGCCATGCGCCATGTGGCCAAGAACGTGGTGGCCGCCGGGTTGGCCAGGCGCTGTGAGGTGCAGGTGGCCTATGCCATTGGTGTGGCCAGACCGGTCAGTCTGATGGTCAATACATTTGGGACAGGAAAAGTCCCTGACGAGCAACTGGCAGAACTGATCCAGCGGCATTTTGATTTGCGTCCGAAGGGCATTATCCAGGCCCTTGACCTTCTGCGTCCCATTTACAGCAAGACAGCCGCCTATGGCCATTTTGGTCGCGAAGAACCCGAGTTCACGTGGGAAGCCCGTGATCGGGCAGCCGCCTTGCAAGCCGATCTCTGAAGGAGTTCAACATGACTATCGCCATACCATCCACTGCGCACCAACCCGACTACAGGGTGGCTGATCTGTCCCTGGCCCGGTGGGGGCGCATGGAAATTCACATGGCCCAGAATGAAATGCCCGGGCTCATGGCGTTGCGCGAAGAGTACGCCGGACAGTTTCCCCTGAAGGGTGCACGCATTGCAGGGTGTCTGCACATGACCATCCAGACCGCAGTGCTGATCGAGACCCTTGTGGCGCTGGGCGCGGAAGTTCGCTGGAGTTCGTGCAACATTTTTTCCACGCAGGATCAGGCGGCTGCAGCCATTGCTGATGTAGGCATACCGGTATTTGCCTGGAAGGGTGAGACAGAGGAAGAATTCTGGTGGTGCATCGAACAGACCATTTTCGGTCCCGGTGGGTGGTTGCCCAACATGATTCTCGATGATGGGGGAGACCTGACACTGCTCATGCACAACAAGTATTCCCATCTGTTGGATCAGGTACGCGGCATATCGGAAGAAACCACCACAGGCGTGCATCGCCTCAACGAAATGATGAAACGGGGCGAACTCAAGTGTCCAGCCATCAACGTCAACGATTCCGTGACCAAATCGAAGTTTGACAATCTGTATGGCTGTCGGGAATCCCTTCTTGATGGTATCAAGCGTGCCACGGATGTGATGGTGGCCGGGAAGATCGCGGTGGTGGCTGGTTATGGTGATGTGGGCAAGGGGTGTGCGCAGGCATTTCGTGGCATGGGCGCCACGGTCTGGATCACCGAAATTGATCCCATCTGTGCCTTGCAGGCCACCATGGAAGGTTACCGGGTAGTGTCCATGGATGAAGTGGCTTCCCAAGGAGACATCTTTGTGACCGCCACGGGAAATGTGGACGTAATCACGCATGCTCACATGCAAGCCATGAAAAACGACGCCATCGTATGCAACATTGGCCACTTTGATTCGGAAATCGATATTGCTTCCCTGAGACAGTATCGCTGGGAAAACATCAAGCCGCAGGTGGACCATGTGGTATTTCCTGACGGTAAGCGCATCATTGTGTTGGCTGAAGGCCGGCTGGTGAACCTGGGCTGTGCCACAGGCCATCCCAGCTTTGTCATGTCGGCATCCTTCACCAATCAGGTCATGGCGCAGATCGAGCTGTGGAACCACCCCGAACGCTATCCTCTGGGCGTGTACGTGCTACCCAAACATCTGGACGAAAAAGTGGCCCGGTTGCACCTCAAACGGGTGGGTGCCCATTTGACGCGCCTGACGGACAAGCAGGCTTCTTACCTGAGTATCAGCGCCGAAGGTCCCTACAAACCGAATCATTATCGTTATTGAGGCGGGTCGTGCAGAGTCAGGGCCGTCACCCTCGGGTGTTCAGTTTCGAGTTTTTTCCTCCCAAGACAACTCAGGGAGAGGAGAAGCTGAGGTATACGAGGCAACAGCTGTCGCAATTGAAGCCCGCTTTTTTTTCCGTTACCTACGGGGCGGGCGGGACGACACGTGACCGGACGCTGGAAACCGTGTTGGAAATCCAGCACGAGGGCCATGCAGCGGCTCCTCACCTGTCATGCATCGGCTCCAGCCGGAAGCAGTTGACAGAAATACTCCAGCAGTATCGTGACAGCGGCATTCGGCACATCGTGGCGCTGAGGGGAGACCTGCCATCAGGCACATTGGGTGGGGGCGATTTTCGCTATGCCAGCGAGTTGGTGGCATTCATTCGCGAGTGCACTGGCGATCACTTCCATATTGAAGTGGCGGCGTATCCCGAAACCCATCCCCAAACCCGTTCGGCCCGGGAAAATCTGGAGCACTTCAAACGCAAGGTGGAAGCCGGGGCAAACAGCGCCATCACCCAATATTTTTACAATGCGGATGCCTATTTCAGTTTTGTGGAAGATTGTGAAGCTGAGGGCATTCGTGTGCCCATCGTGCCAGGCGTGATGCCCATCGCCAATTTTTCACAGCTCAGCCGGTTTTCGGAAGCCTGTGGTGCGGAAATTCCCCGGTGGATTCACATGAAGATGCAGGGGTTTGGGGACGATACGGCGTCCATCAGATCCTTCGGGCTGGATGTGGTCACCCAGTTGTGCGATCGACTGCTGACGGCGGGTGCTCCCGGTTTGCATTTCTACACCATGAACCAGGCGGGGCTGACCAGCGTGATCTGGGATCGCCTCCACCTGTCGTCCTGATGATGCGGTTCTGTCCTCAAGCCGTCCTGATTTTTTTCTCTGCAGCTTGCGCGTGTTGTTCGGCGTAGGACTGGTGCGCTGCTGCTTCAGCATAACCCAGTTTGACGGGATACCCCATGTCGGTAAGTATGGAGCCCAAGGCTGACAGGCAAAGCATGACGTTTTCCGACTTGGCCGAGTAACCCATCAGGCCGAACCGCCAGATTTTTCCGGCCAAGGGGCCCAGGCCCGCGCCGATCTCAAGGTTGAACTGTTCCAGAAGTGCCTTGCGTACCTTGGCTTCATCAATGCCTTCGGGAACCTTGACTGCATTGAGTTGCGGCAGCCGGTATTCTTCCTTGACCAGGTATTCGAGCCCCATGGCCTCGAGGCCTGCCTTGAACGCCAGATAATGCCGGCGATGCCGATCCCAGGCATTCTCAAGGCCTTCCTCGCGCACCAGCAACAAGGCTTCATGCAAGGCAAACAGCCCATTGATGGGAGCCGTATGATGGTAGGTACGGTTGGTATTGCCCCAATAACCCAGAACCAGATCAAGGTCCATGAACCAGCTTCTGCAACGCTCCTTGCGGTTGCGAACCAGGGCCACCACGCGATCGCTGAAGGAGACGGGAGACAGGCCGGGAGTGCATGAAAGGCACTTCTGGCTGCCTGAATACACTGCATCAATGCCCCAGTCATCCACGAACAGAGGGGTGCCAGCAAGCTGTGTCACGGCATCCACGATGGTCAGGGCACCGTAGCGATGGGCAATGCTGACCAGGGTCTTGGCGTCCGACATGCAGCCCGTGGATGTTTCTGCCAGTACGAAGGCCACGATCTTGGTGTCCGGATGCTTTTTCAGGGTGTCTTCCAGTTTTTGGGGGTCCACTGGTTCTCCCCATGTATCCTCAATGACGATCGGAGTGCCACCACAGCGTTCCACGTTTTCAATCATTCGTCCGCCAAACACGCCGTTGCGACAGACGATGACCTTGTCTCCCGGGTTGACCATGTTGACGAAGCACATCTCCATCCCCACCGAACCAGGTCCCGAAGCAGGAAAAGTGAGCTGGTTATCGGTCTGGTAGACGTATCTGAGCAGCCACTTGAGTTCGTCCATCATCTCCACGAAAACGGGATCCAGATAGCCTATGCACGGAAGCGACATGGCTGCCAGTACCCTAGGTGCGATTTCGGAAGGCCCGGGCCCCATCAGGGTGCGTTGGGGAGGATAAAAGGAACTGATTTTCTTGGGAGGCAGATGTTCGATGGCTGAGGTCATGGCATTAAATCCGGTTGCAATGTCACATATTAGCAGATTTGTCGATGGCGTCTTCTCGGGGAAGGGCGGTCGTGTCCTGTCCCGCTCGGGAAAACTGGATGCGGTGGGTGTCCTGGTGACTCAGCCGCAAGGCGCCTGTTTCTTTGCTCAGGCTGTCCGTGTGAGCAGCCAGACCGTCGAAGTCGAACAGGGTCGTGTCGGCCAGATGAGAGGGTGTGACGGATTGAAGCGACTGAAAAATGTTGTCAAGGCGTCCCGGGTGCTGGCGCTCTTCTTCCTGCAACCAGTTCTTGATGGCCTGCCTTTGGAGATTTTCCTGCGAGCCGCACAGATCGCAGGGGATGATGGGAAAATTCATGTGCCGGGCGAAACTGGCCAGTTCCTTTTCACGGCAATAGGCCAGAGGGCGGATAACCACGTGTTGCCCGTCATCGGTCAGCAGCTTGGGTGGCATGGCCTTGAGGCGTCCACCATGGAACATGTTGAGGAACAGGGTTTCGATAATGTCGTCGCGGTGATGACCCAGAGCGACCTTGTTGGCGCCCAAGGCCTTGGCCGTACGGTACAGGACCCCGCGGCGCAGGCGGGAACACAGAGAACAGGTGGTTTTTCCTTCCGGAATTTTTTCCTTGACGATGGAATAGGTGTCCGCTTCCACGATGCGATATTCCACGCCCAGTGATGCCAGATACTCGGGAAGTATCTGTTCCGGAAACCCAGGCTGCTTCTGGTCGAGGTTGACTGCAATCAGCCTGAAAGTAGCCGGAGCCCGTTTTTGCAGGTCCATCAACAGGGTCAGCAGGGCATGGGAATCCTTGCCACCACTCAGGCATACCATGACGGTATCGCCCTCCTGGATCATGCCGTAGTCACCAATGGCTCGACCCACAGCCGCCCTCAGGCGTTCCTGCAGGCGTATGAAAGTTGACGAGATACCGGGCGCAGTCGTTAACATGGGAATATGGAAAACATGGACAAACCACAAACCCGCATTTTACCCCACCCTTGGCAACCTGATGGAGATGCATTGGCTCACAGCGAACGGCTGAGAACCCACATCAATCGTGTTTTGAAGGAGGAAGGGGGCTGGCTGAGTTTTTTCCGGTTCATGGAGCTTTGTCTCTATGCCCCTGGGTTGGGCTATTACAGCGCCGGAGCGGCCAAGTTTGGCCCCGCAGGGGATTTTGTGACCGCTCCTGAAATGACGCCCGTATTTGCCCGTACCCTGGCGCGTCCCGTGGCAGACACACTGAACCATCTTCGGACGTCCGGAAAACCCTCTGCGGTACTTGAGTTGGGGGCGGGCAGCGGACAACTTGCCCGCGATCTCCTGCAGGCGCTGGAGCGGTATCAGGCTCTGCCTGACCATTACTGGATTCTTGAAGTCAGCCCGGATCTGCGGGAACGACAACAGGCCACCCTGTCCACGCTACCGGAAACCTTGCGTTCAAGAATGAAGTGGCTGGACACCTGGCCGGAATCCTGGACGGGTGTTCTGGTGGCCAATGAGGTTCTGGATGCCATGCCGGTACACAAGGTGGGTTGGAGGGGCGAGGGCGGATGGGTGGAATGGGGAATCGAGGAGCAGGATGCGAGTTGGCAGTTGACAGAACGGCCCCTTGCAGATGACCGGTTGCGGGAGCGCCTTCCTGAAGTGGTCGGCTGGCTGGCACCTTACGATACAGAGGTGAACCTGATAGGGCAAGACCTCATGGTTACCCTTGCACAGACCATGGAATTCGGCAGGGCCTTCTTCATCGATTACGGGTTCCCAGCCAGAGAGTATTACCATCCGCAGCGTTCCATGGGAACGATCATGTGTCATTTCAGGCATCAGGCTCACACGGATCCCCTGTTGTATCCTGGACTGCAGGACATTACTGCGCATGTTGATTTTACTGCCATGGGAAAGGCTGCGCTGGAGCAGGGACTGGCAATTCTGGGATATGACAGTCAGGCACGCTGGCTACTCAATACAGGCATTCTGGGCGAACTGGAAAATACCTCATGGCCCACCGAACGGGAACGTTTTTCCGCGTTATCGGCCATCCATAAATTGCTGGCTCCCCAGGAAATGGGAGAGCTATTCAAGGTGCTGGTTGTGGGGAAGGGACTCAGTGACCCAGGGGCATGTCTGGCGCTGGGCTGTCCATTTCCCCCCGGATAGCCAGCAGGCGAGCCTCGCGCAGTTTCCTGGCAATTTGCGACGTGTCCTGTTCCTGTCGTGCCAGTGCGGCCGCTGAGATACTTCTGGCCGCCTCGAAAGCCAGCGACAGCTTGTCCGGTAGAGTCGGGTACAGGGGGGCAAGGCAATGCAGGACGGTCAGGAAGAGGTGAAAGCGTTCAGCACGACGCAATCCATCGGACTGTTCAATGCAAGTCAGCACGGATTCGGCGGTGGCAGGTTTTTCCCCCGTAATGAAGTCCCATTGGCGGGTGACCAGAAGGGCCAGATCGCGCACGTGGGCGGGTACGCGCATGCGCTGACAGAAATCCGTCAGGGGAGATGTCGAGCCTTGCAGAAGAGTGCCCACCCATACGGAAAACCGCACTTCCAGAGGAGGATTCTGTTGGGCGCACAAGTCCAGGGCAGTCATTGACCGCGGTCCGTGCTTTGGCCAGAAAGGTTCCAGTTCAGGCCACAAACGGCTCCTGGCCCCACACTCATGGAGCACTTTCAGCATTTCTGATGGGTGAAGTTCCATAAGCCCCTTGGACAGTTCCTGCCAGACCCGTTCGGGCACAAGGGCATCCACTTCACCTGCGGTGGTCATGGTGCGCATCAGATTTGAAGTTTCCGGAGCCACCACAAAACCGAAGGGTGCCACGAAACGGGCAGCAAACCGGGCAACGCGCA
The DNA here is from genome assembly GCA_021828575.1 of Pseudomonadota bacterium. GTDB lineage: Bacteria > Pseudomonadota > Gammaproteobacteria > Burkholderiales > Ferrovaceae > JAJZEL01. Next base: position 226 of record JAJZEL010000196.1, on the reverse strand, counting down.
GAATTCTCACGGGGTCTTCCCTGAACGCAGCGCTCACGTGGCGAAACAACCGGTGCTCCAGGTCGCGGGTACCTCCAAAAGGGTCGATCAGATGCCCGGCAGCATCCCGGGCCATGGCGTTGATGGTCAGGTCGCGTCGTTCCAGATCCTGCTCCAGGGTCACTCCGGGACCGGTATGAAACGTGAAACCTGCATAGCCAGGAGCCACCCTTCCCCCGGCCCTTGC
>JAJZEL010000008.1 GCA_021828575.1 Pseudomonadota bacterium | reverse complement strand
CCATGGACCGCAGGCCCGAACTTCAGGCGCTTGAACAGGCCATTGAAGAAAAAGAAATGGAACGCAAGGCTGTGGAAGCAGAACGCTATCCTTCATTGGGTCTGGTGGGCAATTTTGGCTCCAGCGCTGTCACTCCCAGCCATTACGACTATCGAACATACAGCTATGGCGTCCAGTTCAGCATGCCCATCCTGGATGGGGGGGCCATTCACGCTCGCGAAGATGAAGCGGCCAGTCGAAAACGGGAAACCGAGCTGCAGCTTCTGGACACCCGTCAGCAAGTGGAAGAAGACGTCAGGCTCTCCCTGACGGCGCTCAATACCAGCCGTGATCAGGTCAAAACAGCCGAAATCGGGCTGCAACTCGCCGAAAAGCTCATGACCCAAGCCCGAGACCGGTTTTCCCACGGCCTGGCAGATAATCTGGAAGTGGTGGATGCAGAAGCTTCGCTGGCTGTTGCCAGGAGCCAGAAAATCAATGCACTGGCTGCATACAAGATGGCCACAATCAACTACCAGCTGGCCACGGGCCAGCTGGACTATTCAACTCCCTGATGACTGGAGCCTTGGACGAAATGGATGCCCCACCCTCTGGAGAAACTGTTGCCCCCACTGCCTCATCAGCCGGTTCGGGTCGTTGGCGCATGCTGCTTGGCAGTTTTGTTCTACTGGTTCTGCTGGTATCAGGACTTTTCTGGTTCCTGACACGGAATGAAGAATCTACAGATGATGCCTTCATAGAAGCCAATGTGGTTCAGATCAGCGCCAGGGTCAGCGGATACATTACGCAGGTGGCTGTCAATGACAATCAGTGGGTCAAACCTGGCGACTTGCTGGCGCTTATCGATCCACGGGATCTCGAGCTGCGCATACAGCAGGCGGAAGCCAACCTGAGTGCAGCAAAAGCAAGGCATGGGGCGGCCACCCAGGATTTGTCCGTGGTGACCACCACGAGCCGTGCGGAAATTGGACAGGCAAAAGCCCAGCTTGAGGCTGCTGAGGCCAAGGTCGATTTGGCGGGAAAGGACTTGTCACGTTATCAGGCGCTTTTTGGCAGGGATGAAGTGTCTCGTCAGCGACTGGACCAAGCCATGCTTGACAAGAAAACTGCTGAAGCTGACCTCAGGCGGGTGAAGGAACAGCTTGCGGCTGCCATGTCCAGTCCCAAACAAATCGATCTCAAAAAAGAGCAGGAAGCTGGCGGTCAGGCGTCCGTGGAAGAAGCCCGGGCAGCACTGGATCAGGCCAAGCTTGACCTTTCTTATACCCGCCTGATTTCTCCGGTTGCCGGTCGCATTGCCCAAAAAAATCTTGATCTGGGGCAACTGGTTCAGCCCGGAGCAGCTGTCATGGCCATCGTCTATGGCCCCCCTTGGGTGGTAGCCAACTTCAAGGAAACGCAATTGCGAAGAATGAAGCCTGGCCAAAAGGTGACCATTCAGGTGGATGCTTTTCCCAACAGAAAATTCAAGGGGCATGTGGATAGCTTGCAACCCGGGACTGGGGCGCGCTTCAGCCTGTTGCCTCCTGAAAATGCCACAGGCAATTACGTGAAGGTGGTTCAGCGCATACCTGTCAAAATCGTGTTTGACGAGAGCCCAGAATCACTCATGGCTCTATCGCCCGGCATGTCTGTTGTACCCACTGTTGAGCTTGGTAGCCCGCATCCCTGAAACACATGGATGCCGCAGTGAAAACCCATCATATTCCCCTTGATCCCAAGGGAAACCCGCTGAATCCCTGGTCCATTGCCATTACAGTGGCACTGACCACGTTCATGGAAGTTCTGGACATCTCCATCGCCAATGTGTCCCTGCGCCATATTGCGGGTGATCTCTCCGCGGGACAGGACGAGTCCACGTGGGTGCTGACATCCTATATGGTGTCCAATGCCATTGTGTTGCCCATGAGTGGCTGGCTTTCCAGTCTTCTGGGAAGGAGAAGGTTTTATCTCTCCTGTGTTGCCCTGTTCACCATAAGTTCGCTACTTTGCGGCTTGTCCCCCAACCTTCCGCTGTTGATTCTGTTCAGGACATTGCAGGGTATTGGGGGAGGAGGACTGCAACCCAGTTCTCAGGCCATACTGGCTGACACCTTCCCGCCGAAAAAGCGTGGCATGGCCTTTGCCGTATATGGCATTACCACTGTACTGGCCCCTGCCATAGGACCCACAGTCGGCGGGTGGATCACTGACAATTTTACCTGGCGCTGGATTTTCCTGATCAATGTGCCTGTGGGCATCCTGTCCATGTATTTTTCTTCCCGATTGGTTTTTGACCCGCCCCATTTTGCAGAACAGCGCAAGGCGCTGCTTGGGCGAGGGTTTAAAATCGACTACATCGGGTTTGCCTTGCTTGCCCTCGGATTCGGGTGCTTGCAGATCATGCTGGACAAAGGGCAGGAAGATGATTGGTTCGATTCCGGATTCATCATCATCATGACGTTTGTGTCGGCAGTTTCCCTGCTGGCGCTGCCATTCTGGGAATGGCAGCAGCGCGATCCCATGGTGGATGTAAGGCTTTTACTGAAGAGAAACTTTCTGATCAGCAACCTGCTCATTTTTATGCTGGGTTTTATACTTTTTGCCAGCACGGTCCTCTTGCCCGTCTTTTTGCAAACCCTGATGGGGTATTCCGCCACGGATGCAGGATTTGTGTTGTCACCAGGAGGAGTGACCGTGCTTTTTTTCATGCCTCTGATTGGCTACATGGTGGGGCGTTTTGACGTTCGTCACATGATCACATTTGGTATTCTCTGCAATGTTGTTTCGCTTTATCTGTTGGCTCATGTGGACTTGCAAACAGATTATTGGACGCTGGCCACACTTCGGATCATTCAGGGGGTCGGTCTGGGATTTCTGTTCATTCCCATCAATACAGCTGCTTTTGACCAGATGCCCATGGTCAAAAGCAGCAATGCCTCTTCCCTGATCAACCTGTTTCGCAACCTTGGGGGAAGCGTGGGCATTTCGCTCGTGCAAACCTGGCTGACTCGGGGAACCCAGCAACACCAGGCGGATCTTGTGACCCATATCACTCCGGAGTCCACTCAGACCCAAACCACTTTGAGCAACCTAGCCAACCATTTTTTTGCGCATGGATCATTTTCGGCGGATGCGGTCCTTCAGTCAAAAGAGACGCTATACAACATGGTCCAGCAACAGGCTTCCCTGTTGTCATTTATGGATGATTTCCGCAGACTGTCAATGATGTTTCTCATTTTCATCCCGGTGGTGTACATTCTCAAAGCGCCTGGAAAGAAGGGCCAATCGAAGTCGTGATCACTCAATCAGAGGTTGTCGCATGAAAAAATGGCTTGTCTTGTTTTCCCTTGGAGCAGGGGGTCTTTCAGTAGCGTGCCATGCGCAAACCTCCTGGACAGAACCGGTACCGGGCCAATGGCAAATAACGGAAAGCATGGATGCCAATGGAGGACATCTGGGTGGCGCCCAGAGCCATCAGTCCACCTATTGCTACGATGGTCGGGGCATCCAGAAACTGTTGGTGGAAAAACCGGGGCAAAAATGTGGCCCCTGGCAGCTCAACGACAACGGAAACAGCAATCTGACGCTCGAAGGACCTTGCCATATGGATGCCCCGCCCCCCGTGGGCAACATGATCATGCACGTGAGTGCCAAAGTGCATGTGGCTACCGATGGGCGATCCATGGAAGGCACTGTACAAAGCGCCAGTGAATTCAATGGGATGACCATGACGTCTCCCGTTATCCAGTTTGACGCTCATTATGTGGGGACCTGCGCTGCCAATTGAATTGTGCTAGCCTTGCGTCCATGAGAGTTTTGCGCCGTTTTCGGTTCCTGTCTTCGTTTCTGCTGCTGGGTTTTCTTTTTCAGTTGCTGGTGGCCACTGGCGCCCTGAGCCCGGCAAGTGAAAAGGATGCTCATGGACACAGGGTCCAGATCTGTTCAGTCACCGCGTTCAGATGGGCCGACTGGGGTACATTTGCCACTGGCCATGATGACGATCCTGGAAGCCCGCTTCATGCAAACCACCATT
>JAJZEL010000208.1 GCA_021828575.1 Pseudomonadota bacterium | reverse complement strand
CCACCCTCCAGGCGGCAATTACCGCAGAAACCGCAATGCTGCTCGATCTGCTGGGCAACCAGAGTGCGGCGCCATGAACCGATTTTGTTATGAAACTCAAACTGCATCTAAGTGGTTGCTTTTGCGTAACATTTACATACATAATCGCGTTTGCTTCGGGTTAAAGTCCAAATCCACAATCACTTGTCATCGCGTTCATGGATCGGTTCCTGACGCAATCCCAAGGGGAAACAAATGGATCCTGATAGTGAAGCGTCACCTGACTCGATTTTTCAATCCCTGTTTGAGGCAAGCCCTCATCCCTACCTCGTATTAAAGCCGGAAGCCGCATTTACCATCGTCGCAGTGAATGACCGGTATTTGGCTGCCACGGGGACCCAACGCGACGCCATCATCGGTCACGGTCTATTCGAAATATTCCCCGACAATCCCAACGATCATTCCGATAGCAGCGTGGGCGACCTGCGCAGTTCTCTAAACCGCGTTCTGAGCGACCACCGCCAAGACATCATGGGGGTGCAGAAATATGACATTCCCCTGCGTGACGGAAGCGATGCGTTTGAGGGCAAGTATTGGAGTCCGGTCAATACGCCGGTGTTCGACGCTGCCGGCCGCATCATCTTCATCATTCATCACGTGGAAGACATCACTGATTTTGTTCTCAGTCGTGAACGCGCCAATCAGGAAAACGCGGAAATCATCGGAAAAATTGAGGCCCGCGCAGAGAAGATGGAAGCAGAGGTGCTGCGCCGTGCAGGAGACGTCAAAAAAGCCAACCGTGCACTGAAGGAGGCCATGGAGGCGCTGGAGCAGCGAGATCGTGAAATAACGCTCAAGAACATGCAGCTGGAAGAATCCAGTCAGATGAAGTCTGAATTCCTGGCCAACATGTCTCACGAGCTCAGGACGCCCCTTAACGCCATCATTGGATTCTCAGAAGTTTTGCGGGATGGTCTGGTTGGAGAACTGCAAGGCAAGCAACATGAATACATCAATGACATTTTCGAGAGTGGGCAGCATCTGCTTTCACTGATCAACGACATTCTCGACTTATCCAAGATCGAAGCCGGCAAGATGGTGCTGGAAGGAGACATGACGGACGTTGCCATGCTGCTGAACAACAGCCTGTCCATCATCAAGGAAAAGGCGATGTCGCGCCGGATCAAGCTGTTGACCGATCTGCAAGCCGGTTTGGGAGAAGCCTGGCTCGATGCGCGTAAATGCAAGCAGATCATCTACAACCTGCTCTCCAATGCGGTCAAGTTTACCCCCGAGGGAGGACAGGTTTCGATTCGCGGAGAAATCATCGGCCGCAAGGAAGCCGCGTTGCGGGCAAGCAACCAGTCCTGCATTTATCCCGAATTCTCGAACATCGATGCAGAAGAACTGCTTGAAATCCGCGTCGCCGACACGGGCATCGGCATTTCGGAAGAAGACATGGCGGATTTGTTCCAGCCCTTCGTACAGATTGACAGCTCGCTGTCGCGCCAATTTGAAGGGACCGGCCTGGGCTTGGCGCTGGTGCGCACTCTCGCCGAATTGCATGGTGGCGCCGTGGCGCTGAGCAGCGTTCCCGGAAAAGGCAGCACCTTCTCCATATGGCTGCCCTATAACAACAGCCCTCCCCAGACGGCGTCACGGCCCGGTAACGCCATCCTGCCTGCCTCCCCGTTGCCCGAAGGAAAAACGCCATCCGTACTCGTCGTTGAGGATGATGACAGGGCAGCTCATCTGATCCGGTTGCAACTGGAAAAAAACAACTACGAAGTCATGCGAGCCAACACGGCCGAAGCGGCTCTGGCCATGCTGGAGGACCATCTTCCTGATCTCATCACGCTCGACATCATCCTGCCGGGCATGGACGGATGGGAATTTCTTTCAAGACTTAAGGAAAGTGAAAGGTTTTCGCATATTCCGGTGGTCATCATGTCCATTGTCGCCAACGGTGAAAACGGCATTTCCCTGGGGGCGTCCGAAATATTGCAAAAGCCGGTGTCTGCCCAAGAGATCGACGATGTCCTGGCAAGGCTTGGATTGTCAAAGAAGAATCATACGACGAAGCATTTCAACGTCCTCGTGGTGGACGACGACGCGCAGGTCGTGGAAATCGTCGCGTCTCACCTGGATAAATTCAATTGCGAAGTGCTAAGGGCTTATAACGGAAAGGAGGCCGTCAGCATTGCCGTGACGATGCAACCCGAACTCATCATCCTGGACCTTATGATGCCTGAAATGAATGGTTTCGAGGTCGTGGAAGAGCTGAAGCGCGATGGCAAGACTGCGCACATTCCAATCGTGGTGTTGACGGCCAAGAATCTTACCGAGACTGACCGCAAACAACTCAATGGCCACGTATTGAAAGTCATCAACAAATCACACTTCAATCATGGCCGGTTCATCAGTGAAGTGCGCCGCGCGCTCGGCAGGAAATGGAGGATGGGCGAATGGCAAGAATCCTGATCGTTGAGGACAACCCCCAGAACATGAAGCTGGCCGTTCTTGTTCTTGAGCGTGCCGGTCACGAAATCTTGCAGGCCAACGATGCCGTTACCGGAATTGGCCTGGCCAAGTCATGCCGGCCTGACCTCGTATTGATGGACATCCAGCTGCCCGGAATGGATGGACTCACCGCGACGCGTACCCTTAAAAGCGAGGCGTCCACTGCCCACATCAAAATCATTGCGCTGACGGCATTCGCCATGAAGGGCGACGAAAAGAAAATGCTGGAGGCCGGTTGCGACGGGTATGTCTCAAAGCCCATTCGCCATAACGAGTTTCTGAAAACCGTAGTCACCGCACTTTCCTGATTTCTTCATCATAAAAACAAATGGGGGTGTTTCACCATGGCAGTCGATCCAAGAAAAAAAATTCTCGTCGTAGATGACGATTCCAAGAATCGCGAATATCTGGTTGCGCTCCTCAAGGCCGAAGGGTATGCCTCGCTGGAGGCGGGCAATGGCGAAACTGCCCTGCACTTTGCTGAGGAGCAACTTCCGGATTTGATCCTGCTCGATGCCATGATGCCCGGCATGGATGGTTTCCATGTTGCCGACCAATTAAAGAAGCTGGAAGCCACCAAATCCATTCCGGTCATCATGGTCACGGCACTGACCGACCGCAGCTCCAAACTCCGGGGGCTCAACAGCGGCGTGGAAGAATTCCTGACAAAACCGGTGGATCGTGCCGAATTATGGGTACGCGTGCGCAACTTGCTGCGGCTGAAGGAATACAACGACTTTCTGTCCAATTACAACACGCTGCTGGAGCAGCAGGTCAAAGAGCGTTCTGAACAGCTTCTGTCCAGCCACTTCGACACCCTCTTCACCATCATGCGCGCTGCCGAGTTCCGGGATGAGGAGACGGGCGCCCACATCAAGCGCATCAGCTATTACAGCAAGGAGTTGGCACTGCAGCTCGGCATGGGACAGGAGTTTGCGGAGACCATTTACCATGCCAGCCCGCTCCACGACGTGGGAAAGATCGGCATCCCTGACCATATCCTGCTCAAGCCAGGTTTGCATGAGCCGCACGAATGGGAAATCATGAAGACGCACACCACCCTGGGGGCCACGATTCTGGGCATGGAGAAAAGCAATTCCAGCTATGCCAGAATGGGCTCGGTCATCGCCCTGGGCCACCATGAAAAATGGAGTGGCGGCGGATACCCTAACGGCCTTACGGGAGAGCGCATTCCATTACCCGCGCGCATCATGGCCATTTGCGACGTGTATGATGCCTTGCGAAGCAAGCGACCCTACAAGCCTCCCTTCACGCACGAGCAGTCTGTGCGCATCATCCTGGAAGGTGACAACAGAACTTCTCCCCAGGACTTCGACCCCCAAGTACTGGATGCTTTCCGCACACGCATGCAGACCTTCAACGAGATCTTCGAATCTCATTCGGATTGAATCTCAGCGCCTGGCCATTGCACGCCAGTCCCGAAAAACGTCGATGTCTATGCCGTCCGGGTTGCTCAACTGACCCGGCCCGTTCCCTGGCTGATCAGTAACCCCATATTGCCA
>JAJZEL010000225.1 GCA_021828575.1 Pseudomonadota bacterium | reverse complement strand
TCTAATTGAAAATAGTCCACAGCATTCACCACCGTGACCCGATGCGAACTGTCCAGCTTGGCCCGCATTTCATAGGCCGCCGGCATACCACCTGTGCCCGCTCCCAGGATTACAATATGTGCCATCAGACTTCTCCTTTAGTTCGAGTTGATTGCGTCAGTTTTGTCGAGCATGTCATCTGTCTTGCGCAACTGGTCTTCTCCCAATTTTCCTGCCAGAGCTTCCAGTTGCAACCAGTTCATGGTGACCGCCACACGCGCCTGTGCCCAGGAAAGTCTAGAAATGGCCGCATCATTTTCCGCATCCAGCAATTGCAAAGTGCTCCTGTCTCCCACCTCATGTCCCAATTGCGTTGCCTTCACTCGCTCATCCCCGGCTTTCATTGCTTGAAATAGCGCTTCAACCCGCTGTGCTCCAGCAGACAAGCCCAGCCAGGCCGAACGTGTTTCCAGTAAAACCTGCTGACGCAACCGGTCGGAATCAGCCAATGCCTTGTCAGCCAGATGTTCCTGCTCTGAATTTTTTGAACTTCTCATCCCTCCTGAATACAATGGGATTGTTAATTGAATGCCTACAAGAGAAGTTCTCATGACATTACTGGCAGCACCATAATCTCCAGTACCACTCAAACGGTCCTGTGCCACTTCACCGACCAGATCAAGAGATGGGGAAGACCAGACGCTGTAGCGTCGCGCTTCTTCTCTGACCACATCCACACCCAATAATTGTTTGTGCAATGAGGGATTACCGGATATCACGTCGCTGTCCCATTGATCCAGCGTTTTTCCCGGAGCAGGCAACCTACCTCGGGTGGGAAGGTGGGCTGTGATATTCCTCAGGTCAATCCCCGTGACATCCGACAGCGCTGCCTGTTTTAACTGGAGGTCTGATTCGTCAGCCATCATTTGCGCTCGAATGGCATCCAGTCTGGCTTGGGTTTCATGAACATCGGTAATGGGGTTTCCACCCAGTTTATAGCGTGACTTCACCTCATCAAGTGTTCGTTCAGCCGCTTGCAACTGGCGGCGTGTCACCTCCAGCGCCTCCTGAGCAAGAGCCACCTCAAAATAATGCTGGGCCACTCGAAGAAACAAGGTTTCCCGGGCAATCTGCCAGTCCAGCTCAGCCACCTGTGCCTGAATATCCAGTTCCTTTCCTTGTGACGATCGCTCACCACTTACCAGTGGCTGACGGGCTGTCAGAGCCCATCGTTCCAGGTTTCCGTTATTGATTGAGGTATTGAATGCAGCGTTATCGGTCAATGGAAAACCAGGAGCGGAAAATTGGGCGCCCTGCATCTGATTCGTGCTTGTCATTCGGCCGCTGGTGGCAGAAGCAGAAACAGTGGGTCTCCAGAGAGCACTGGACTGACTGGCCTTCGTCTGACCGGCTTGATAAGCGGACTGAGCCGAGAGATAGTCCAGATCGTGGGATTGGGCTTCATTAAATGCTGCCACAAGATCAAGAGCACAGGAAACTTCAGGCATTCCCATGAGCAGACTGCCCACAAGGAGCCAACCACCCCGAGTGACGAGATGGGATTTGGAGAAAAGCAGACCGCCGTTCATGAAATCAGCATCCGCTCCGAAGACCCAACCTGCGAAGCAATGTTTCCATCAGACACCAGCGCGTCAAACCACTCTGCAGGAGATTGACCCCCACAAACGCTGTGAATGCCAGCCACCATTGACTCAGGAATATCGGGCTACCGGGAATACCCAGCAACAGTGAAAGAAGGACGAAACTTCCAGCAATGACGCGAACAAGTCGCCATGAAGTCATGATTGTTCTCCAGGAGGGGTAGAGGGGGATTCAAATTGATGTCGATAGGCCACAAAATAAAGGATAGGAATGACCACAAGCGTCAGGATTGTTGACACCATTATTCCGAAAATCAGCGAAATGGCCAGGCCGTTAAATATGGGATCGTCCAGAATAAAAAATGCACCCAGCATGGCCGCCAGACCCGTCAGAAGGATGGGTTGTGCCCGGGTAATTGCCGAATGCTTGATTGCCTCCCTGAAAGGAACTCCTGCGGCCACTTCAAGATTAATGAAATCCACCAGAAGGATGGAATTTCTGACGATAATCCCCGCCAGGGCAATCATCCCTATCATGCTCGTGGCCGTGAACTGGGATCCCAGCAAGGCATGCCCTGGCATGACGCCAATGATGGTCAACGGAATGGGGGCCATGATGATGAATGGTGTCAGGTAAGAACCAAACTGTGCGACCACAAGAAGATAGATCAGGATGAGTCCGACAGCATAGGCAGCGCCCATGTCACGAAAAGTCTCATATGTCACCTGCCATTCACCATCCCATTTGAGGGAGTAATCCCTGTAAGGGTCATCGGGTTGGTAAATGAAAAACTCTTTCAAGTGCCCTCCATCTGGCGTTTTGAGCGCATGTATCCGTTCTCTCATGGCAAACAACCCATAGAGCGGGCTATCCATTTTTCCCGCCATGTCCCCAACCACATAGTTCACTGGCAGGAGATCCTTATGATAGAAAGGTTGCTCGCGGTTGGTGTGGGAAATGGTCACCAACTCCCGAACAGGCACTTGCTGGCCGTTTGCACCTTCAACCGTGAGATTCAACAGGGATGACACATCCCCCTGTCGGTCCTCCGGCAGCCGAACCCAGGCGGACGCAGGATATTTGGTCTGATCGTGCAGCCATGTGACGGAATCACCAGACATGGCACCACCCACAATCGACGCAATAGCCTGCTGAGATACTCCAAGAAAGGCAGCTTTGTGACGATCCACATGCAGAACGAATTTGGGCGACTGTGCGATGCTGCTGTCATCCACATCCACCACCCCGGCCGTGGTTTCAAATAATTTCCTTACTTCCTTGACCACCTGAAGACGGCCTTCTGCATCAGGGCCGTAAATTTCAGCCACGATGGGTGACAGAACAGGGGGGCCGGGCGGCACTTCAACCACTTTCACATTGGCCCCAAAGCGCGTGCCAATCGCCTGCAACGGCCCCCGCACCCGCATGACAATGCTGTGGCTCTGCTCTGATCTCAGGTGCTTGTCCACTAAATTCACCTGAATGTCACCCTGATGGCTGGCGGATCTCATGTAATATTGTCGGACCAGTCCATTAAAATTGATGGGCGAAGCAGTACCTGCATAAGCTTGGTAGTTGGTCACTTCTGGCACCTTGGCCAGATAGGCTCCCAACTCGTGCAATGTGGCAGCCGTTTTTTCGAGTGGAGTCCCCGCAGGCAAATCCACGATGACCTGAAATTCCGACTTGTTATCAAAAGGCAGCATCTTGAGCAACACAAGACCCGTTGCTGGCAATGCAAGGGAAACAATAATCAGTACTGCAATGCCCAACCACAGAAGGCGACGATTTCCCGGCCCCTCATGCTCATGCAGAAAGGGGTTGAGCACCTTTTCAAACAACGGTGCCAGTTGTCTGGTCAATGGGCTGGAATGCCCAGCCTGACTCGGTTTTTCATGATGGTCTGATGACGGGTTCAACCATAACTTTGATAACCAGGGCGTGACCATAAAAGCAATACAAAGGGACAGTAGCATGCCCATGCTGGCGTTGATGGGAATGGGACTCATGTAGGGGCCCATGAGCCCTGTCACAAAAGCCATGGGTAAAAGCGCTGCAATAACTGTCAATGTCGCCAGTATGGTCGGCCCGCCTACCTCGTCTACGGCCTGAGGAATAACGTCCTCCAGAGCTTTACCGGGATGGAGCCCATGATGACGATGGATGTTTTCCACCACGACAATGGCATCATCCACCAGTATGCCAATGGAAAAAATGAGGGCAAACAGGGAGACTCGGTTAAGGGTAAAACCCCATGCCCAGGAAGCAAATAACGTGACCGTCAACGTCAGGACAACTGCTGTCCCTACGATGGCTGCCTCCCGTTTTCCTAGCGCAAGAAAAACCAGAGCCACGACGGACGTAGTGGCAAAAAGCAATTTTTCAATCAGCTTCTTGGCCTTGTCGTTGGCCGTTTCGCCATAATTTCTGGTTTCGACCACTTGCACATCTGCTGGAATAACAGTGTTCCTGAGCGACTCTACACGCCGCATGATTTGATCTGCAACATCAATGGCGTTTTCACCCGATTTTTTGGTGATTGAAATGGTCACAGCCGGATACTCGGCTGCAGCTTTTCCGGTAGTACCGTACCATGCATAAGTGGTTGGGGTTTCGGGCCCATCATACACACGAGCCACATCCTTAAGATAAAGAGGATGACCACTGCGAACCCCAATGATCAACTCTTCCACATCATGGGCGTTATGGAGAAAGTCGCCCAACTCCAGTTCAATGGACTGATTGTTCTGCAAAAGATAACCCAGTGGAGACCCCACGTTGGCTGACCGCAGGGCATCTTTCAATTGCCCCAGACTAATACCACTGCTTCCGAGCCTTTCTGGATCCACATCAACCCGGACAACCCGTCCAGATCCCCCGACGGTGACCACTTCACGGGAGCCACGAACCCGCTTCAGTTCAGATTCCATGGCGTGGGCCACCTGTTCCAGATCGTAAGCCCCCACCTCAGGGTTCTTGCTATAGAGAGTTAAAGTCACAATGGGAACATCATCGATTCCTTTCGGCTTGATGATGGGTTTCGACACGCCCAATCCCGCCGGCAACCAGTCCGCATTGGCATTGACTGTGTCATACAGGCGAACCAGTGCATCGATTCTTGGCACCCCCACCTTGTATTGAACGGTAATGATCGAAAATCCTGGCTGAGAAACGGAGGTCACATGCTCAATCCCTTGGATTTGAGAAAGGACCTGTTCGGCAGGCACTGATACCATCTGTTCCACATCGTGAGCAGACGCTCCCGGAAAAGGGATCAGCACATTGGCCATGGTGACATTGATCTGGGGCTCTTCTTCCCGGGGGGTAATCAACAATGCAAACACGCCCAGCAAAAATGCCACCAGAGCCAGCAACGGGGTAATCTGGGCCTTTTGAAAAAAGGCAGCTGTTCGGCCAGACAATCCAAGATGCATGCGTGCCACCTCTAGCGCCCACCAGAAAATGCAAGCCCGGCATCAGGTATGACCTGCTCGCCCCGAGAAACGCCGCTCAGGACCTCCACTTGGCCATTACTCACCTGCCCTGTTCTTACTTGGCGTAGCAAGGGCCGTCCATCCTTGTTGCGCACGTAAACCCCTGTCATTTCGGCATGATGCACAATGGCTCCTGCCGGTACCCACGTGGGCGATACCCCCACTCTCCCTGAAGGCATCCAAAGCAGAGCAAATTCCCCAGGCAGGATCCCGGGCACCGGCTCAACATTCACTCGCACCTGCTCAGTATGCGTTTCCGGATTCACAGAAGGTAGCACTTTCAATGCCAGCGGGTGCAACCATTGGTGAGTGTTGCCTGGTCCCTGAAGCTCCACGCGAATTGCAGTCATATCAAGCGATGAACTCATTGCGTCGTGAGGAATGTCTGCAGTAATTCGCAGTGCCCTGGGATCATAAAGGGATACAAGGATACGGCCTGGCATGGCCATGTCACCCAGGGTGATCGGGACATCCTTGACCACACCATCAAAGGGTGCGCGAATGGTGTAATGTCCGGCTTCCGAAAGACTCGATTGGGCTTGAGCCAATTCCGCCTCTGCCTGTGCCTTCAGCGATTGAAAATGTGCTTCCGCCTTGTCCATGGCTGCCTGACTAATGTAGTCCTGAGCCCTCAAGGCCTTGGCACGGCTGTAGTCCTTTCCGGCTTCGGCAAGCCTGGCCTGGGCGGCCCTGGACTGTGCTGCTCCTGCTTCAGCCATATGAACCGCTGCCGCCGAATCCAGCCGCAGCAAAACCTGACCTGCAGCCACATGGTCTCCCGCATGCACGAGAACCTGCACAACAGAGCCTGACACCTGGGCAGACAACACGGCTTGACGCTCTGATTCCACCCTGGCATCAAAACGATCCAGGTGAGCCGCAGCTTCAAGGGACACTTCAGTGCCCTGCGCATTTGATACCACAGGAATGATCAGGCAAATCACAACGAACAAGCCTTTCCGGGAAAACCGCCAGCCACCAGTACATGTCATATTTTTCTTCTCCATGGTTGTGACAGCGCATCCGCGTTCATCATTCAGCCCAACTTTCCTATATTCATCAAAATATATTATGTTTATTTATATAATGTTTTGTGCTATATTGTCAACAACTATTGGAGAAAACAATGGCCACCGGAATCAGAAAAAAAAAGGAAAATCTTAACTTTGAAGCCATGTATGCTTCAGCAGATCGTGCATGCGGGTTGCTGAAAGTGCTCGCAAATCCTGACAGGCTTCTTCTTCTATGCCGTCTTGCTGATGGTGAGCGGTGTGTGAGCGAGCTGGAAGATACCCTTCAAATCAGGCAACCCACACTGTCACAACAACTCTCCGTCCTACGGGAAGAAGGGCTAGTGACCACCCGACGTGAAGGAAAACACATTTACTATTCAGTCAAAAGTCCTGAGTCAATCGCCATCATCGCCGTCTTGCAAAACCAGTTCTGCGCGAAAAGCCCTGACGAGGATAAGATCTCTCACTAGGCCACACCTGTTTTTGGGTCAAACCAGCTCAAGCGCTGGTGCAGGAGTACCACCCCACCAATGATGATCAGGGTAGGTGCTTGCAATTGGGCCTCCAGCGCCTTGCGAGGCAGACTTTCCAGGTGCCCCGTAACCACTTTCTGCTGCTTTGTGGTGCCTTGTTGAACAATGGCTGCGGGTGTTCGAGCATCCAGTCCGTGTGCAACCAACTGATGGCAAAGCTGGTCCAGCCCGTGAAGCCCCATGTATACCACCACTGTCTGAGAAGGCCTCGCCAGTTGCTCCCAATCCAGATCCATGCTGTCATTTTTCAGGTGCCCAGTCACAAAAACGCAGGCCTGGGCGTGATCCCTGTGGGTCAAGGGAATACCAGCATATGCGGCCACCCCTGATGCAGCCGTAATACCGGGAACCACTTGAAAAGAAACCCCCTGCTCAGCAAGGGTCTCAATTTCCTCACCGCCGCGTCCAAAAATGAAAGGGTCTCCCCCCTTCAACCTAACCACCTTTTTCCCCTCCTTGGCCAAGCGAACAAGAAGTTCATTAATGGCTTCCTGAGGAAGTGTGTGATTTCCACGTCTTTTTCCAACAAAAATGCGCTCACAACCCTCTGGTATCAACTGCAAAATGTCCTTGGAGACCAGATTGTCATAAAGAACAACATCCGCTTGCTGGATTAACCTGAGTGCCCGAACTGTCAACAGGTCAGGGTCCCCAGGCCCAGCCCCAACCAACGCCACTTTTCCTGATGCAGTGCTTTTCACACTGCCATGCTCAGCCATTCCTGGCCCCCTTTGATTTTTGAGACAGACGCTCCAGAAAATAAGGATCTCGGGAAGACCAAAGCTCCCTGGCCATCGCCAGCGCCTTGTCTTGCGGCAGGGGGTCTCCCTCATCATTCACGAGGGTCACGGCGATTGCAGCCGTCGCAATGACTGCCTCGATTCCGTACTCATCTTCACGTTCTCCTTGCCAAACCTGCTGTAGTCGGGATAAATCCATGAGTTCATCTTTGAGATGACGCTGATTGAAGTGCGCTTCCCATTCCTGATCCATCATTCCAGAAAAACGCAATAACCTGACTGTGCAGCCCGTATCCGGATTGCGTTCCGGTTCGCCACCTTCACCTTTGAAAACCGCTTGATGCATATCACCCAGAAAATGTCCTGCCTGCTGATGAATCAAATCATATCCCGGATGAAAAATGCCCAAGATAGATGCCGTGGCTTTAAATGGATTCAACATGCGTACCAGTGAATGCACAGGAGAACGCAGTCCCAATACCGGTTTCAGCTCAAGCAGGGAGTCAAGTGCAGGACTGATGCATTTCAGTGGCAAAAAGGCGAACTTTCCTGCTGAAAGTTGTTGATCTGCTTCCAGCATGGAACTGGCTGTAAGCAACCCCATGACGGACATGACTTGAGGTACATACACCCTTCCCGGGGTCCCCTCCCCTACTCCATGCATGAGAACCGAATATCCATGATTAGCCATTAAAAGGGCTGACAGGAGGTACCAGGGAAGCTGACGACGTTTGCCCGCATAACAGGCCCAATCGAGTGACACTTGCGATTGCGAAACATAAGCAAGGGAACTCCGAGCCGCTTGCACAAAACCGGCCATTTCCAATGCAGTCTCTTCCTTGACACGCATCAGCATCAGGAATGCACCCAACTGAACAGGGCTCACCTCTCCCGCCAAAATTTTTCCCATGGCCTCGCAAGCTTCTTCCCGGGTCATATCTCGAGCCCCGCGACGCCCCTTCCCAAGAATCTGGATGTACTTCGAAAATGAATGATCAGATGTATTCATGAGATTTTTGGGAAACCCGTGGAACCTGTGATGACAGCGCCTTGCATTGTCGAACAAAAGCAACAAACCGCGAAGCCCAGGAACAACTTCCAATTTGACGGAGGTGTGTATAAGAAGCCAGGAGATTGTTCATCATGATGCCATCATTGTAACCGTCCACGCCGTACCCACGTTTGACGGCATAAGCAAATCGAATGTCTTTTGGAAGGTTTTCAAGCACTGAATAATGAAATTCGTGCGCACGAATATTACCTGATGGATGATTTGGACGGGGCCAGGGATGATGCTCTTGCTCTTCAAGATGAACATACCCCCGACCAACCGGTTTTTCATGCATGACCACATCACCTGGAACCATCCCCACCATGGGGTAAGTCACACCATTCCATGTGATGCTCCTGCTTAAATACATCAATCCCCCGCATTCCGCGTAGGCGGGAAGCCCTGCCTGCAATGCCTGTAATAACTGCTGCCTGAACACATGATTGTCCGACAATTGGACTGCGAACTGCTCTGGAAAACCGCCGCCAATGTATAACCCGTCGATATCGGGCAACCGCTCATCCCTAAGCGTATCCATGGCAACCAACCGGGCACCAGCGCGTTCAAGAGCCTCCAGATCGTCGGCATAATAAAAACCAAACGCACGATCACGAGCAATGCCGATGTTCACTCTTTCATCAGGGCTGTCAGCTGGCAGGTTCTCTTCATGGACTGATACCAGAGTGGTATCCCTCATTTGAGTCAATTCGAGAAGAACCGCGATATCCACACATGACTCAATGGTTTTTCCGAGAGTTTGAATGATGCTCTCTGTCTCATCACATTCGTTTCCCGGAACCAAACCCAGATGCCTTTCGTCGACAAAAATCCCTGGAACCTGATGCAGTGCTCCCAGTACAGGAACATCGGTATAGTGTTCGATGACAGCCCTTAATTTGGATTCGTGACGGCTTCCTCCCAGTTTATTCAGGACAACACCAGCAATTTGAATGTGCTTATCAAAAGACTGATAACCAAGAATCAGGGGAGCAATGCCACGGGTCATTCCTTGCGCATCCAGTACCAGAATAACGGGGAGCCCGAGTCGTCTGGCAAGTTCTGCGTTGCTGTTGCTACCGTCCAGTGCCAGGCCATCGTACAGACCCTTGTTACCCTCCACAAGACACGCATCCCTTCCCATGGACAAACGATCATACAATCGTCTGATCTCTGCGGTTTCCATCAAATAAAGGTCAAGATTCCTGCAGACCAGGCCGGATGCTCTGGATAACCAAATGGGATCGATATAATCCGGTCCTTTTTTAAAAGGCTGAACAGCAAGGCCTCGTCGCTTCAATGCAGCGCACAAACCCACTGAAAAAAGTGTTTTTCCTGAAGATTTGTGAGCGGCTGATATCAGCATCCGGTGCATGATTCAACCCGATACAGAAGCCTTCTCTACGACGTCTCTTGGAAGAAAATTAAACAGGCCCAGCCCAATGACCGTAATGACAAAAGCCACCCCCAATCCACCCAACCCGAGAAGCCACTCATACAGGCTGGGAGTATAACTGGCGATCATGCCATCACCGAATGAGCTATGCACTTTGTACCCTGTGAAGACAAGAAGTGGAAACTCCTGACCACCAACGATAAACGTGTAAAGAAAGGAAAATGCCCCAATGAGCACAAAAAAACTAGCCATCAAGACATTGCATACCCGGGCGCTCAACGGAGTCAGCAACAACACAATTGGTAACAAGGTCCCTAGTAGCACATACCCCAACCAAAAAGACAGCGTAGCCGTTCCTCCATCCAGGAGAATGAATCGTTCAAACGCTGCCTGTCTGGAAAAATAAAGATTGGTCATGTGGTATATGGCTACCAGATAAAGAACCGCCAGCACAAACAGCGCAAGCAGGTTTTTCATGCGTTTCAGAATGGCTGGTTCCAAAGGCAAGTGATGCCACCAGAGAACTCCTGACTGCACCAGAAGAAATACACTCATTCCCCATGCAAATGACATGACGATGAACATGGGAGGGAGCAATGCAGAACCATAAGCCTGCCTTGCCACAAGAAATGCAAAAATCAGCCCTGTTCCACTGGTTAGAATGAAGCGCCAGACAAACACCAGTATGCCAGCCGGTTTTGTCCACTTGCCCATGGTACGATCCAGAAGTGTCCACAAATACATGAGCACCGTTGCAAAGAGACCGGAGTATAGCAAGACGTTCCATGCAAAGACCGAGGTCACGTTATAGGTTGTGGCTGCCAGAACCACGCGATCTGGCCTTCCCAGATCCAGCATGAGTACTGAAAGACCGGCGGCAAGCATCGCAATGGCCAGCAACCCGGACAGAGGGGCTCTGGCCTTGTAGACAGGCTGCCCAAACACGGAACCCATGGAGGCCACGTTCAAGATGCCTGATGCAGAAACGATCAGGAATATGGCAAAAACATGGGGCAAACCCCAGACCACCTGATTGTTCATTCCGGTAATCACATGCCCGTGCTCTTCCATCTGAAATGCAGACCAAGCTCCTGCCAAAACCAAAAAAACACCCGGAAAAAGAACGAAGAAATAACGGGTGAGACGCACTGTTATTGGGGACCTCGATGGTTGTGTCATGAGGACTCCAACCCCAAATAAGATACCCCGGTACCCAGGTTCAGGTCTGCCCGAAGGTGGGTGGGAGTCACACTGAGAATACGTTTTGAAATTTCACTTGCAGGGTCACTCAAGTCACCAAAAAGGATGGCCTGATGTCCTGATTTTGAGCAGGCCTCGACACAGGCAGGCAATCGCCCTTCATCTACCCTATGGACGCAAAGGGTGCAACTTTCCACTGTTCCCTTCCCTCTGGGGGTTGCGCCAGAATGATCCAGAACAGGTTCGTGAACAAATGACCTTGCCTCGAACGGGCAAGCCATCATGCAATAACGACACCCTATGCAACGATGCTTGTCAACCAGCACGATACCATCCGCGCGCTTGAAAGAAGCCCCTGTCGGACACACCTCCACGCATGGAGGTTCTGCACAATGCTGGCACATCATGGGAAGCGACAGTTTTTTTCCTGATCCCTCCTGTTCAAGATCCACCTTACGTATCCACTGAGGGGCAGTCGCTCCTGTATCACTTCCCAAGGCGTTTTCCCGATTACAGGCCTGAACACATTCATCACAACCGCTTTCGCATTGAGTGGTATCAATCAGCATTCCCCATCTCACTTTTCCTGAGGCGGGCTCTCCTACGGGCCTTGCCCGGGCAAAGTCATACAGAAGGATTCCGGGAGCAATGGCAACGGCAGCGGTCAGGGCCGCACCCCGCGACAGGAAGTTACGCCTGGACTGAGCGCATTTGTCACTCATCGTCACTCCTTATGGCTTTCCACAGCAGCCTGTCTTCTCAATGTATGCACGGTTGGACTGCTGGAATGGCATTCAAAACAATCAATTTTCACGGATGCATAAACATGACATCCTTGACAAAAATTTCGGTCGGTTCCCAACACACTGTGGTTAACCTTGCTTGCATGACAGTCAACACACTTGGCCAAACTGTATTTTCCACCACGAATCCCTTGTCGGACGGTTTCATCACGCTGCTTCAATAACAGTTTCATGTGGTTCAACCGCATGTATTGCGGATCATCAACACAGTGCCCACCCAGGCCAATATCCAGATCCAGGGGTGGGACAGCGGCCTGCAAACTCATTGTCCACACAAGGCACGATGTCCCCATCAAATACCACCAGAAGCGCCAAACCTTCATGGGCATCCCGACAAACATGCCACTACTCTCCCAACCCCATTTGAATGTACCCAGTAGGACACACATCGTGGCAAATATGACAGCCAATGCACTTTGTGTAATCCGTGTCAACGTAGCGACCCACTGTGGACTTGGATTTTGGCACTCTGAATACAGCTGTTTGCGGGCAGTACACCACACAGTTATCGCATTGAAAACAGAGGCCACAGCTCATACAACGCTTGGCTTCAGCCACAGCCTCTTCTTCGGAAAGGCAATGGAGTCGGTCATCAAAATTACCCAACGCTGATTCACGGTTTAATGTGGTCACTTGCCGACGTTTTCGGGGAACAAATCCAAAATGCCCAAGGAACAATTCTTTATGTGAAATGACATACCGTCCGGACCGATCATCGTAATTGTGGATGACCGGAGCCGAGTCCGTTCCGCGTATGGGTTCCTGAACGTGGGAAATGTTCAAACCCGACTCCATCATCTTTCTCATCAGGTCAAAACTATGCACATCGATCTTTGGACGTTTTTCCTGGTCTTCCCCTGCCAGAAAACGATCGATTCCATCAGCAGCAATGGCCCCGTGACCAATGGCTGTGGTCAGCAGGTGAGGACGAATCACATCTCCGCCTGCAAACACCCC
Organism: Pseudomonadota bacterium; assembly: GCA_021828575.1. Classification (GTDB taxonomy): domain Bacteria; phylum Pseudomonadota; class Gammaproteobacteria; order Burkholderiales; family Ferrovaceae; genus JAJZEL01. Next base: position 3,449 of record JAJZEL010000225.1, on the reverse strand, counting down.
ATCATGCCCCAGTACCTGGTAATTCTTATCAGCGGTCACTGCCCCGCGACCGTTATCGAACAGTTCGAGACCGGAAAAATCCACAGCCTGGCCAATGGCCGAAACAACCAGATCAGCCGGTATCTCTTCTTCTGTTCCTTCCTGAACAGTGATTTCGAGTTTTCCTCCAACCATTTTCGCCTGACATTGCGCCACCCTGAGGGCGGTTGCCCTGCCATCACCACCACGTACAATCCCAATAGGAACCAATCCTCCCCTGATATCAATGCCTTCAGCCATGGCCTGCTCGACTTCATGCTTGTTGGCCTGCATCTTGTCAATAGAAAATATTGTGGTCAACGTCACTTCAGCACCTTGCCGGGCGGATATATGAGCCACGTCATGAGCCACCTGACCAGCAATAGCTTGCTCCATATCGGTTGGTTTTGCATTTTCGATATGGCCCAGGCGTCTGGCTACGGTTGCCACATCAATGGATGTATCACCTCCACCAACCACCACTACCCGCTGACCTACGTAGTTCAATCGCCCATCGTTGAATGCCTTCAAAAAAGCCGTTGCAGTGACCACATTGGGCGCCTCGCTGTCATTGACCGGAAGTGCCCTGCCCGATTGTGCACCCATGCCCAAAAACACAGCATCAAACTCGGTGCGAATTTGATTCATTGTGACATCACGACCCACATGACACTTCATGCGAGTCTTGACACCCAACTCGACGATGCGCTGAATTTCCGCATCCAGAATATCCCGAGGCGTCCGAAAACCTGGAATGCCGTATCTCATCATGCCACCAAGGTACTCATGCTCGTCAAAAATGGTGACATCATGGCCCTTCATGGCTAGTTGATAGGCGCAGGACAGCCCCGCAGGCCCCCCTCCTATCACGGCCACTTTTTTCCCGGTATTTGCGTCTGTCGCCTTGAATTTCAGCTGGTTGGCTACTCCATATTCGCCAAGGAAATGCTCGACAGAATTAATACCCACATGATCTTCCACCTCGTTTCGATTACAACCCGTTTCACAGGGAGCAGGACAAACCCTGCCCATGACGGAAGGAAATGGATTGGCCGCCGTCAGTACTCTCCAAGCAAACTCCTGCCATGGCATCCCTGCAGGAGGCTTTTCCATTCCTCGGGCAATCTGTAGATAACGCCTGATATCCTCACCCGCCGGACAACTGCCCTGACAAGGCGGTGTCGATTGAATGTAGGTGGGGCATTTGTGCGAATAGCTGGCTTGAAGAATCTTCTCTCGAAAGGAGTGCGTTTGATGATCTCCGTCCTTGTAACGACGAAATGTCAAATGCTCGTCTTTTTTCTCCATGATATCCGTCATGTCGCTCCTCCCGGTTCCTGTTTAATGAACATTATTACCAAGAATGATGGCGTTACTGACTAACTGATGCACACCACCCACTACCCGCCTGTCAAACTGGTAATAAGGCAATACCTTTGAAAATTGGGCCTTGCATATGGCGCATATGGTGGCCATGAAGTTGACTCCATGACTATCAGCAACCGCTTTGAGTGCTTCCATTCTCGGCAATGCACCTTTCACCCTGAGATCCAGAAGATCATCGGTCAAAAGCCCCCCTCCACCTCCGCAACAAAATGTCTGCTCCTTGATGGTGTGTTCATCCATCTCCACAAAGTGATTGGCCACAGACCTAATGATGTTTCTGGGTATTTCAAACTGACCACCTGCCCAGTCACCCATTCGCGACCCTCGGGCTACATTGCAGGAATCATGAAATGTGACCACATATTGATCATTGGCTTCCTTGTCGAAGCGAAGCATTTTTTTCTCGATCAAATCCCAGGTCAGTTCGCAAATGTGCGTGGGCTGCTTGAAGGATGAATCCAGTTGCTTTTGAAGCTGGAGCGCATAAGGATCCGTTGCCCCGCTTCCGATGCCTGTCAAGGTATTCCAAAAGCTATAAGCCACGCGCCAGGCATGACCGCATTCACCCACGACAATGCGTTTGACTCCCAACTCCAGGGCGGCTTTCCTGATCCTCAGGGCAATTTTGTGCAACTGTTCGTAGTTGCCTATGAACATGCCAAAATTTCCCGCTTCTGACGCCATGGAAGACAGGGTCCAGCTGATACCTGCCGCATGAAATACTTTGGCGTAACCGATCAGGCTATCTATATGGGGTTCAGCAAAAAAATCGGCGGAAGGCGTGATCAACAGGACTTCTGCCCCTTTGACGTCAATCGGAAATCTCACATCGACCCCGGTATCTTCCTTGACATCTTCTTCGAGGCCCTGCAACGTATCCTCCAGAGCAGGACCTGGTAATCCAAGGTTATTTCCGATGCTATGAACTTTCCCGATGATTTCATTCGTGTACTTCTGACCATATCCCACAGTGTCCAGAATCTCTCTGGCCGCCATGGTGACTTCTGCAGTATCGATGCCATATGGGCAGAACACGGAACACCGCCGACACTCTGAACACTGGTTGTAATAGGTATACCACTCGTCCAGTACTTCTCTTGTCAAATCTCTGGCACCTACTAGCCAGGGAAAATATTTTCCTGCAAGGGTGAAATAGCGCCTGTATACGCTACGCATCAAATCCTGCCGCGCCACAGGCATGTTTTTGGGGTCATGGGTACCAATGAAATAATGGCACTTGTCGCTACAGGCACCACAGTGCACACAGGCATCCATGTACACCTTCAAAGACCGATATTTCCCCAGCAGCTCTTTCATCTTCCCAAGAGCTCGGTCTTTCCAGTCATCCGTCAACTGCCCCGGAAACCCAATGGCACCCTGGATTTTTTCATTTGCAACAAAAGACCTCGTTCTGGCCATGGCATCACGTTCCAGGGCAGGAATGATGGGAATGACACGATAAGGAGGAGCAACCACATTGTCAGCCATGGAACCCCTCCTCATCCAGCGATTTGGCCCAACTGGTCAAATGGCGTTTTTCTCTGGAATTGTCCATCTGGTTTCTGGTCGGGGAAAAGAACACACCAGGAGCGTGAAGCAACTTGCTGAATGGAAAAATGACCATCAGTATCAGGACAAGACCCAAGTGAATGAACAATCCGTTTTCTTTTGGAAAAACACCTGCATCAAACATCAACCAGCCCTGAACGAAATTTTTTATTCCGACAATGTCAGGATGAACAAAGAACTTGAGCAACAATCCCGAGCAACCAATGCATAGAAGCAATACCAGCATCAAGTGGTCAGACGGCGTCGAAATATAACGAATGCGCTCCACGAAAATCCTGCGTGCCCACAAACCCGAAAGCCCCACTATCATGAGCATTCCGCCATAAACTCCTAGGGGTTGCATAAGGTTCACCCATGACCACACTGGTTGCATGACATATCTGAGGTGTCGGATAAATACCAGAAGCAGACCAAAGTGAAACATGGCTCCAAAAATCCAGGTCCAAAGATTGGCCTTGAACAGGCTCTCGAACAGG
>JAJZEL010000219.1 GCA_021828575.1 Pseudomonadota bacterium | reverse complement strand
CTATTACGTGCCCGTGCTTTTTTTCATCCTCTTTCCCCACACCGCCCTGCTCTGGCATGGGTTGCGCAACACGCTGGGCCGCTGGCGAAATGATCCCCTGAGCCTGTACCTGCTGCTCTGGTTCGCTGTGGTGTTTCTGGTATTCTCGCTGGCCACCACCAAACTGCCCCATTACCTGCTCGTCGGCCTGACACCCCTTTTCCTGCTCATGGCCCGGCAACGCGAACACCTGCATTCCCCGTGGCTTGCCGCAGCTCCGCTGATATTGATGGCGTGTGTGGCGGTATTGCTGCCCGGCTATGTGGCCCACGCAGCCACGACACATGCCGGAAACCCCTATATCGAAGGCCTGCTGTCACGAGGCCCGATGGTATTTGGCCAGCGCTACTGGATCACCCTGACCATCGAAATCCTGTCGGGCCTTGTGTTGCTGTTGTGGTGGCGGCGCAGACACCCGCAGGTCTGGAGCCTGCTCGTGGCCTGCGGCCTGCTGAGCAACCTGCTGCTCTGGAGCCTGCTGTTGCCGGCAGCAGCGGGACTGCAACAGGTGCCTGTCATGGATGCTGCCCGGATGGCCCGGGCTTACGGTCAACCGGTGGTGGCGGACAACCGCATGCCTAGCTTTGCCATATATGCGGGCCAACCTACCCAGAACCGGCCACCCCATGCAGGCGACCTGGTATTCCTGCGCGCCGGCCACGAACATGACCTCCCTCCCCATGACCTGATTTTTAACGAGGGGGGGCTGCGCCTCGTGCGCATCCTGCCCATGGCATCTTCTCCATGACCTTTGCCCGCGCACTCATCCTGCCCGTTCTCGCCACCGCAGCAACCCTGATCCTCTGGTTTTCGGGCGAAAACCGACCCCTGTTCCTGGAATTGCATGTCCTTCTGCTCGGGCTGGCCCAGACCCCATGGATTTACCTCACGCTGATCGGGGACGCTTCCTTCACGCCACTGCCCCTTGTATTTTTTCTGCGCCGCCGGCCGGACCTGCCGTGGGCTGCTGTGCTGGCAGCATTCCTGGCCCAGGTCATCACCCATACCCTAAAACCGCTGATCAACGAACCTCGTCCCCCTGCAGTACTGGACATCACAATACTGGGCCCGCACCTCATGCACGGCAGCTTCCCATCCGGTCACACCACCAGCATCTTTCTGATGGCAGGCCTGATGATCATGGGTATCCCCCTGCGTGTTCCGGGCATGCTGCTCTGGGGCGGACTGGCTTTATTGGTGGGGCTTTCCCGCATTGCCGTGGGCGTTCACTGGCCCGTGGACGTCCTCGCCGGAGCCGCCATCGGCTGGCTCTGTGCTTCCACCGGACTGGTGCTGGGCAAACGCTGGCCCTGGGGTGGCACGGGACGCGGCCGCTGGCTGCCCATCTGCGTACTGGCAATCACGGGACTCTATGACCTGTCAGGAAATCATGCCGGATTTTCCGGCGTGACCTGGTTCAGGGTGGGGGCTCCACTGGCAGCACTTGCCTGGGGACTGGTGGACTGGCGTGCACAGAAGCGCTAATGATTTCTTCTTGCCGTCAGCAGGGCATCAAACTCATGTTCGGGCAGGGGCTCGCTGAACAAAAACCCCTGGAATTCATCGCAACTCAGGTTTTCCAGCACTTTCAGGACTACTTCATCCTCCACGCCTTCTGCAATGGTTTTCAGACCCAGGCCTTTGGCCATCTGAATGATGGCCGCCACGATGGCAGTATCATGGGGGTTTTCCGACAGTTCCTGGATGAAGGAACGGTCAATCTTGAGCTTTTCCACCTGGAGCTGCCGCAAATAGGCCAGGTTTGAATATCCGGTTCCAAAATCATCGATGGAAAACCGAATGCCCACTTTTCTCAGCTGGCGAATGGCTTCCTGGACCGTCCCTTCGTCGGAAAACAGCACCGATTCGGTAAGCTCCATTTCCAGCCGGGAAGGATCCACCCCCGAACGCTCCACCACATCAAACACCATGTCCACAAAATTAGGACGATTGAACTGGATGGCAGAAAGATTGACAGCCATCACGATGTCTGGCCAATACCTGGCCGCACTACAGGCTTCCTGCAACACCCATTCGCCCATCTGTACGATGACACCGCTTTCCTCTGCAATGGGAATGAACCTTGAGGGTGGCACCATGCCCAGTTCCGGATGATTCCACCGGATCAGGGCTTCGGCACCCACCACCCGGCCGGTGCAAATGTCCATCTGGGGCTGGTAATGCAGGGTGAACTCATTCTTTTCCAGGGCACGCCTCAGGCTGTTCATCAACGTGAGGTGCTCAACAGCCTCAAAATTCATTCTTTCGGTGTAAAAACGATAGGCGTTCCTGCCGGAATCCTTCGCCTTGTACATGGCCGTGTCACTTCGCTTGAGCAACGTGTCGAAATCTTTACCGTCATCGGGATAGAGTGCGATGCCAATGGAGCAGGTGGTGGACAGTTCATTGTCCCCCACGTTGAAAGGCCCCACCACATGACCGATGATTTTTTCCGCGATATCCGTGACATCATCACCGTTGTGCACATCCGACAACTGGATCAGGAACTCGTCACCCCCATATCTGAAAATGGTATCCGTGTGCCGGATATTCGACTTGAGCGCATGGGCCACCTTTTCCAATAGCACATCACCCACATCGTGACCCAGTGAATCGTTGATGGTCTTGAAATTGTCGAGATCAAGAAACAGCAGGGCCACCCTGGCACCTGCACGATCAGCGTAGGCCTTTGCCTTGTCGAAATGGTTTCGGGCCTGAACACGGTTGGGCAGTCCCGTCAGGGCATCGTGAAAGGCCAGGAATTCCACTCTGGCTTCCGCCTTCTTGCGCTCCGTAATATCGGAGATAAACCCCACATAATTGACCGGTTTTCCTTCCACATCGCGAATCACCGACACGCTCAGCCATTGCGGGTAAATCTCGCCACTCCGGCGCCGGTTCCACACCTCGCCCTGCCAGTGGCCATGCTGGTTGATGCCTCGCCACATTTCCCGGTAAAAGCGTTCATCGTGACGACCTGACGACAGAAAACTGGTTTTCTTGCCCAGCGCATCAGCCAGTGCATAGCCCGTGATTTCAGTGAAGGCACGATTGACCGACACAATGTGCTGGGCCGTGTCCGTCACCATGATGCCTTCCTGGCTGTATTCAAAAATCTTGCCCAGCAGTTTCAGGGAATCCATGTGTTGGGCACGATCCAGAACAATACCGGCCAGATAGGCCCCTATTTCCAGCAAAGCCACATGAAAAGCTGCAGGAGAACGGTGTTCAAAACTCGACAGGGCAAAGGTACCCATCACTTTCTGTCCGGCAGAACGAATGGGCATGGACCAGCAGGCCCTCAGGCCAAAATCCACGGCCAACTGGCGCAGGTCGTCCCAGCGCGGGTCTGTCAGGGTGTCAGAAACAAAAACGGGTTGCTGGCAATAAATGGCATTCCCGCAAGAACCCGCACCCGGCCCAGGCTTCAGTCCGTTGAGCTGGGCAATGCCCTGGCTGGGAACGTTGGGAGCAGCATAAACATTGAGCATTCCCGACTCATCCAGCAACATGATGCTGGCCACGGAGTTGGGCAGCATCATTTCAGCCATCTTGCAGAGCCGGTTGAGAATGTCGAGAGGATCGCCTTCCCTGGCAATGGCTTCCAGCAGCGAAAGCTGCAGAGTGAGAATGTTATCTTTCTCTTCGGATTCCAGGCTGGCATAGCCCGTCACTATCGGCTTTTGCTGCAAACCGAAACCGGTTCCCGGAATGTTTTTGACGCTTTCCATTTGTTGAGCGCTCGCACGAGAAAGCCCACGGCCGGTGTGATTCTACACTCAAGTTCAGCAGGTGGCCTGTGTTTTAAGTACGCTCAAAAGTCGGGCTTTTTTCGCCATAATCCCGGCAGCCCACATGACAAAACGGTTGAATGCGGTTAGAATGACGGGCTGTAGTTGATTGCCTCCTGCATGTCCCCATCGTCTAGAGGCCTAGGACATCGCCCTTTCACGGCGGTAACCGGGGTTCGAATCCCCGTGGGGACGCCATCTTAACCCCACTTGCCGCGATCTTGTAGTTGATCGAGCCAGTGCGGGTCAGCGGGTCGAGGACCACATTTTCCA
>JAJZEL010000064.1 GCA_021828575.1 Pseudomonadota bacterium | reverse complement strand
TTTAAAGATTTCTTGACGCGTTGATGCAACTGGATATAATGGGAAAAAATCCCATACATATCCACAGAAGCATTTCCTTAGGGGCTGTCACGACACGCCCACTGGCTAGAGGTGAAAGAAAAAATGAAAAAAATATCAATATTATTCATAGTATTAACGATCAATAGCCTGATGTTTTTCCCCCTGACAGCATTTTCGGCAGGAAATGCTGGAACAGCCCCCGAATTTGCGCTACCCGGAGCAGATGGCGCCGTCAATCTGGACCAATACCGCGGCAAGCTGGTTTATCTGGATTTCTGGGCTTCCTGGTGTGGACCGTGCAAGCAATCCTTTCCCTGGATGAATGAAATGCAGGCGAAATACGGAAAGCAAGGGCTCCAGGTGATCGGCATCAACCTCGACATGAAGTCGGAAGATGGCCGTCGGTTCCTTTCGACAACGCCCGCTTCATTCATCGTGGCTTTTGATCCCAACGGCGATACGCCTCGCAAGTATCAGGTGAAGGGCATGCCCACCAGTGTTCTCATCGGGCGTGACGGAAAGATCATTTCAGAGCACATGGGCTTTAACAACAAGGATCGTGGTGATCTCGAACGCATCATCACTTCGGCCCTGGAGCAACGCAATTGAACGCGCACTGGGTTCATGTACGAAGAGGCGGCGTGCGTTTCGTTTTCCTGGCCCTGTTATCGGGCTGTGCCACGACGGCACCGGTACAGCCCTGGGAAAAGGGGGATCTGGCGCGTCCTGAAATGATGTTTGGCCAGGATCCCCTGGATAGCGCCTTTACAGAACATATTTATTCAAGCAAGGAAGGCGCCTCGGGCGGCTCTGGCGTGGGTGGCGGAGGCTGCGGATGCAACTGAGGAAATTGAAGCAGGTTCGCCACCTCCTGAAACCTGCCAGGGCATCGGCAAGTAACGCTTCAGCTTCTGGCCCGGCGATTTTGCTCGCTGCCATGAGTTTGATGACACTCAAGCCAGCTGTGGCGGAGATTGCCCCTGATCGTGGTCTGATGAGCCTGCGTTACCTGGACTATCAGGACAGCCAACCGGGCGAAAACAGAATCCATGTGGGCGCCACTTCGGCCATGGTGATGGTGCCCCTTGCAGGGGAATGGGCGGTGACGGGAACCTACACCACGGACTCCATTTCAGGCGCTTCGCCGCGCTATTACACCTACGACAGCAACGGCAAGTTTCCAAAAATGCACGATTTGCGTCGCGCCGAGGATGTCTCACTGACACGCTATTTTTCACAAGGCACGGCTACCGTCGGGGCCTCGTATTCCAAGGAGTCGGACTACATTTCCCAAGGGCTTTCAGCACAGGGCACGCTTTCCACGGAAGACAAGAACACCACCTTCAATTTCGGCACTGCGGTGTCCAATGATGAAATCAACCCAGTCAACAAGATCGTGATAGGGGAGCGCAAGCATGTTCTGGACATGCTCGCGGGTGTGACCCAGGTCTTCACTCCCCAGGACATTGTCCAGTTCGATTTGGGGCATTCCATGGGTGACGGCTATTTTTCAGACCCCTACAAGATCTTCGACAATCGGCCCAGATCACGCAACCATACCACCGCCATGCTGCTCTGGAACCACTTCTTCTATGCCACGGAGGGAACCGGGCATCTGTCTTATCGGTATTACAGTGACACCTACGACATCCGCGCGCATACGCTGAACGCATCCTACGATCAGCCCACCGCATCGGGATGGATGCTGACTCCTGAAGTTCGTCTCTACTCGCAGTCAGCCGCCTGGTTCTACCTTGAACCAGACCCTACGGCGCGACCTTATCCCACGTTTCCAAGTTATGGCTCCACCTACTATTCGCTGGATCAACGACTCTCTTCGTTCGGCGCCATCACGCTGGGGTTCAAGGTCTCCAAAAAGATTGGTTCAGACTGGCTGGCCGACATCAAGTACGAGCAGTATGAACAGCGTAATAACTGGAGCGTGATGGGCAACAGCGTTCCGCTGGATCCATTCCGTGCGCGCAGCATCCAGTTTGGATTGTCCTGTCTTTTCTGACATGAACGTTACCGTCCGCCAATTCAAAGCCATGGCCTGTGCGTGTGAAATCGCACTGGCTGACGCCACGGAAGCAGAAGCCGCACTCAAGGCGCAACACGCCATCGACGAAGTACTGCGCATCGAGACGAAGTATTCAAGGTACCTGAAGGACAGTGTGGTGTCGAAAATCAACGCTGCCTCAGGATTGGGATGGGTGGCCTGTGACGAGGAGACGCTGCATTTGCTTCGGTATGCCGATACCTTGTACCGCACGAGTGCAGGATTGTTCGACATCACCTCAGGCATCCTGCGCCGCGCCTGGAACTTCAATACACCGCGCGTTCCAGATCAGAATGAATTGCGCCCACTTCTGGACAAAATCGGCTGGTCCCATGTGGATTTGAAGAGCGACAACGTCAGGCTGTCCAGGACGGGCATGGAAATCGATTTTGGTGGGTTTGGCAAGGAATACGCCGCTGACCGTGCCGCCCAGATCCTCATCGATGCCGGCATTGCCCATGGCTACGTCAATCTGGGAGGAGACATCCGTGTGATCGGCCCCAAGCCCGACAGCAGCGCCTGGTCTTTCGGAATACAGCATCCCAGAGAGCGCCAGCTCATTGCCACCATTCCCATGTCGGGCGGCGCCCTGGCTACCAGTGGGGATTATGAGCGTTTCTTCGAACGCGATGGGCGTCGCTATTGTCACATCCTCAATCCCAAAACGGGGATGCCGGTCTCTCACTGGCGTTCGGTGAGCGTGCTGGCTCCGCTTGCGATTGCCGCAGGTAGCTGCACCACCATCGCCATGCTCAAGGAGAAAGATGGCCTGGCCTTTTTGAACGAAACGGGCTTTCCCTATTTTGCCATCGATCACCATGGAAACACCTTTCGCAACGCCACCAGCGTCACACCAGCCACAGCCTGACACCCTCATGAACAGACTCCATTCACTCATCCAAATTGCCTTGCTGGGTGCGATGCTGGCCCTGCTCTTTGGTCATTCTGCCAGTGCTTCCGACGAATTCCTCAGCCCGGAATCGGCTTTTCGACTGAGCGCCAGTTATACGCCAGAGCATCGGCTATTGCTTCACTGGGACATTGCTCCAGGCTACAAGCTATATCGGGGTCGCGTGCACCTGGCTGCCGTGAGCGGCGGGGCGACCCTGGGCAGTATTGTGTTGCCCAAGGGGTTGCGCGTTCACGACGACAATTTCGATCAGGATGTAGAGATCTACCACCAGAAACTCGATGTGGCTGTCCCTGTGGAACTGCAGGGCGAATCCGCGCTCATGGCCGTGTCGTACCAGGGTTGCGCTGAAGCAGGATTGTGTTATCCGCCGGTGGAACGACGGTTCCGCTTGACCCCCGGGCAGTCTGGCGCATTGACCGCACTGGCAGAGGAGGGGGCTGTATTCCAGCCTGTCGCGCAGAACAGCGCTTCCGTTCAGGAACAACCCTCCACGGTGCATCAGATTTTCGCCAGCGGCAGCCTGTGGACCATTGGTTTTGCCTTCATGATCTTTGGGCTTTTGTTGTCCTTTACCCCCTGTGTGCTCCCGATGGTCCCCATTCTGGCTGCCATCGTGGTGGGCGCGCGTGAGGTGACGCGTGCGCGCAGCTTTACGCTGGCGCTTTACTATTGCCTGGGCATGGCGCTGGTATACACCCTGTTCGGCATCGCTGCGGGGCTTGCTGGTGAGGGGCTTGCGGGTGCCTTGCAAAAGCCCTGGGTGTTGCTGTTGTTTGCCTCATTGCTGTTTGCCATGTCCCTGTCCCTGTTTGACGTGTACCAGTTGCAGATGCCCAGTGCATTTCAAGGGCGCCTGAACCAGATCAGCAATCGCTTGCAGGGTGGGCGAACGCTTAGCGTGTTCGTGATGGGCGGATTTTCTGCCCTGATCGTGGGGCCCTGTGTGGCCGGCCCACTTGCCGGCGCGCTGATTTACATCAGCCAAACCCACGATGTGGTATTGGGCGGGTTGGCCCTTTTTTCCATGGCCATGGGCATGAGCGTACCTCTGTTGCTGATCGGGCTGTCGGCAGGGCGGCTTTTGCCCAGCGCCGGGGCCTGGATGGTCGCGGTCAA
>JAJZEL010000228.1 GCA_021828575.1 Pseudomonadota bacterium | reverse complement strand
GAAGAACTGGCCAGCCGCCTGGTGGGTGATATCGCTGCTCACCGACTTGGCAGGGTATTTCGCAAGGGCAGGGTCTGGGCAAAAGACACCGCTTCGCGTTTTTCTGATGCCTGTTCGGAATATGTCATTGAAGAGGCTCGCATGGTAGCTTCAAGCTCGAGCCTCCGTCGTTTTTCTCGCGAAGTGAACCAGCTGGTTCAGGACACCCAGCAGCTGGAAAACCGCATGACGGGCATCGTTTGATGCGTGTGCTCAGGGGAATAAGAATCCTGTGGGTTGTCATGACCTACGGACTGGACGAAATGGTCCTGGCGCACCGCAAGGTTGCCTTCTTCCGCTCCACGCTCAGGGTGCTTTTTTTTTGGCGCCGTCTCGATGCACCCCGTGGTATCCGTCTGAGACAAGCGCTGGAGACGCTGGGGCCCATTTTCGTCAAATTTGGACAGGCGCTTTCCACGCGCAGGGATCTTCTGCCACCTGACATTGCAGACGAACTGGCCCTGCTGCAAGACCAAGTCCCCCCTTTCCCGGGGCAGCAAGCACAACAGATGCTGGAAGCCGTGTATGGGCGCTCAATCAACGAAGTATTTGCTCACTTCGAATTGACACCAGTGGCCAGCGCCTCGGTGGCCCAAGTGCATTTCGCCATTCTTCATGATGGCCGGGAGGCCGCTGTCAAGGTTCTCCGACCGGGCGTTGAAAAAGCCATTGGGCGCGATGTGGCCCTGCTTTACATGATCGCCCGGTCTATCGAGCGGATATCACGCGAAGCCAGACGCCTTCACCCAGTAGAAATCGTTGGGGAGTTCGAAAAACATCTGAAAGAAGAACTCGACCTGATGGTGGAATCATCCAACGCCAGCCAGCTGAGGCGTAACTTTTCTGACAGGCGCCTCCTCATCATTCCCGAAGTCTATTGGGATTACTGCAGCACCCGGGTCATGGTCATGGAACGCATGTTCGGAACCCCCATCAGTCAGGTAAACACCTTGCGTTCCAAGGGAGTTGATATCCCCAAACTGGCACATGATGGCGTCGAAATATTTTTTACCCAAGTCTTCAGAGATGGTTTCTTTCACGCTGACATGCACCCAGGCAACATTCAGGTGGCGAATGACGGGCGTTATATCGGTCTTGATTTTGGCATCATCGGTACCCTGAACGACACTGACAAAAACTATCTCGCCCAGAATTTTCTCGCATTTTTCAGGCGTGATTACCGCCGTGTGGCCATGGCCCACATCGAAGCTGGCTGGGTACCTTCCGACACACGTCCCGATGAATTCGAATCGGCCATTCGTTCAGTATGCGAACCCATTTTTGACAAGCCGCTACGTGAAATTTCCTTTGGAAAAGTTCTGCTAAGGCTTTTTCAAGTCTCCCGAAGGTTCAACATGGAAGTCCAGCCACAACTGGTACTCCTGCAAAAAACCCTGTTGAATGTGGAAGGGCTGGGACGACAGCTCGACCCCGAGCTGGATTTGTGGAAAACCGGAAAACCCTTCCTGGAGCGCTGGATGAGCGAACAGATCGGTTGGCGGGGTCTGGTAAAGGCATTGAGTCAGGAAGGTGGGCACTGGGTCAAACTGGTTCCTGAAATTCCCAGGCTGGTTCATCGCGCCCTGAAAGACAGGCAAAGCGACCATTTGCGTCTGGAACTGGAGCGGTTGAAACAGCAGCAAAAATCTCAACAACGTTGGCTAACGGCACTGCTGGTCATGTCCGGAATGTTGCTGGGTGTGGTGCTGGCCCTGCTGTGGGCCATGCGCTAATCAAACCTCAGTGCCTGATTCCAAGATACGCTGCCTGAACTTTGGAATCGTTGCGTAACTGTTCAGCTGGACCGTGCAGGACAATGCGGCCGTTTTCCATCACATAGCCGTAATCTGCCACAGCCAGGGCGGCAACAGCAAATTGCTCCACCAGCAGCATAGTCACCCCCTGCTCCTTGAGTCTGTGGATGATCTGAAAAACCTCTTCCACAAGAATCGGAGCCAACCCCAACGAAGGTTCATCCAGAAGCAGAACTTCCGGGTTCAGCATCAGGGCTCGCGCCATAGCCAGCATTTGCTGCTCTCCGCCGGACAGCGTGCCTGCCGCCTGATGCTGTCGTTCATGCAAGCGGGGAAACAGATCCAGCGCGCGTTGAAGATCGCCCCGAATATCGCCTTTCGGGCGCTTGCCTGCGAATGACAAGCGGCTATAAGCACCCAGAAGGAGGTTATCTCTAACGGACTGGGTAGAGAAAACATGACGACCCTCTGGAGAGTGGGCTAGGCCATGGTACGCGATTTTGAACGAAGGCCAACCCGCAATGTTCTGACCGGCAAGCATCACCTTTCCGCTCATCGGCTTGATCATGCCGCTGATCGCCCGAAGAGTGGTGGTCTTGCCTGCCCCATTGGCCCCAATCAGTGTCACCACTTGCCCTTTGGACACTTTCAGGGTCAGGTCCTGCAACACCTGCACCTGACCATATCCGGCACAAAGCCCTTCTATCTCCAGCATGCCTTCTCCTTCACGTGCCCAGATAGGCAGCAATGACCTTGGGGTCCGACTGGACAGACTCTGGTCGTCCCTCGGAAATCTTGTGCCCTTGGTCAAGCACCGTTACCGTATCTGAAATTTCCATGACCAGATCCATGTGATGTTCAATCAGGATCACTGTGACACCCGACTCCCTGATTTTCAGGATGATCTTGACGAGCTCTTCGATTTCAGGCGCAGTCAAACCCGCAGCAGGTTCATCCAACAAGAGCAATCGGGGATGAAGACCCAGCGCACGGGCAATTTCCAGCAGACGTTGGCGACCATAGGGAAGGTTGCGTGCCTGTTCGTTCATGGCATCCTCCAGCCCCACAAAATGCAACAAGGCACTGGCCCTCACGCGAGCTTCTCGTTCTTCGCGATTCTGCCGCGGCATTCTCAATAGGACTTCAGGCAACCAAGCCTTGAAGGTGTGATTGAGACCTACCAGGACATTTTCCAGTACAGTCATTTCGCCGAACAACTGCAGGTTCTGGAAAGTGCGCGCTAACCCCCGGAGTGCAATGGCTGGAGCTGGTTTACCAGAAATATCCGTACCCTCGAAAGTCACCACACCCGATGTGGGCGTGTATACCCCGGTCAGCACGTTCATCAGCGTGGATTTGCCAGATCCATTGGGTCCGATCAACGCATGAATGGAGCCCGTCTGGACTTTCATGTCCAGCTCATTGAGAGCCTTCAATCCACCAAACTGCATCAGTACCCGTGACACAGTCAGCAAAGGGCCCGATGTGGTTACCGTAGGCGCACGCCAGACATCGGGAGGAATGCTGGCCAGGCCATTACCATCTGGCGACACATGCGCCCGTTTCAACACGACGTGCACGATCCGCTTCATCCATCCCACCAGACCATCCTGCAGGTAGTACACAACGAAGAGGATCAGGAAACCGAAAATGGTGATGCGCCAGTCGGTCATGTCTTCAAGATGATGAGCGCTCCACAGCATGGCCACAGCCCCTATTACGGGAATGATCAGTGGCTTGAAATCTCGACGTCTGCGAATGGCGAATGACAGGGCATAAAGTGCCACCACGGTGGAGATGACATAGGACATTATCCTGAACAAATGGATGTCATCCAGCATGTTGGGCAACAGGACCACGATGGAGGCACCAAGCACAGGACCCAGACGGGTCTTGCGCCCCCCCATGATGAGCGCTAGCAAAAACAGGACAGTCAGCTCGAAATTATAGGTATTTGGGGCAATGTAGAGCTCGTTGAAACTGTAAAGACCGCCAGCCAGCCCAGCAAACCCGGCGCTGATCACGAATGCATACACCTTGTAGCGATAGACGCTGACCCCCATGCAATCTGCAGCCACCGGACTTCCCCGCAACGCCTCAAATGCGCGACCCAGATGTGACTTCAAAAGACGGTGCACGGCTATCAGGGCCAGTACGAAAACACCGATAGCCACGTAGTAGTAATGGAATTCGTCCAGCGGTTGCCCCATCCAGACCGGGCTCTGGATTGTGATGCCCAAGGGACCACTAGTCAGGAAATCCATTTCGTTGATCAGGATCTGCGCGATGGTTCCAAAAGCCAGGGTCACCATGGCCAGATAAGGCCC
>JAJZEL010000022.1 GCA_021828575.1 Pseudomonadota bacterium | reverse complement strand
GCGGCGGGAGCAGATGCAGCAGGAGCGGCATCGCCTTCAGTCTTGGCGGCGTCGCCGTTGGCAGGCTGGGTCTTGGCACAGGCGGCCAGAACAGCGGCGAACAGCGCGGCAATCAGGAGATTCTTTTTCATGTGGATGAGTTCCTATCGATAGTGGGTTAACAATGCAAGCCGGAGATGCCCCCGGTGGGCTTTACTCAGACCGCTGAAATTCTACACCAACTTCTTGCGGGGCAACAAGTTGCGTTTGAGGGGGTGGTCCCCCTGTTCTGACGATGCCAGATGTATCCAGCCTGCCAGGTAAAATCCGTGTAATGCGGATGACAAGGCCATGTCTGCTTTGTGGGGAGGGGTGACATGCTGGTTGGCCAGGGTCTTCCAGAAGGGGCAATGGGCGGCAGGTGCCTGCCATTCTTCCCCATTCATGAAAAAGTGACGGCCGCGGTAAAGAAGGCGGCTGCAGCGATCCAGGTGCAGACTGGTTCGTCCCAGTGCTTTTCGGAATGCGGCTTCGGTCAGGGGAGCAGTGGGGGGGGTGAAGAACACATGGGGTTTGGGTTCGCTGAGATAGCGTCCGACACAAGACAGGATATCCTGATCAGTCCAGCGAATAGTTTGCAGGATGTGGCCGATTTGCTGGAGCAGAGGGTGGGAGAGTTCTGCCGGATCAGGTTGCCATTTGAGGTCGGGGTCGGCGTAACGTCCTTCAACCAGCAGATGGTCGCGCAGGTGGTCCAGAAAAGCATTGACCCATTCCTGGCGGGTCGGGGCCCGAAAGCCCACCGAATAGGTGAAGCACTCGGTGAGGGCCATGCCGTCATGGGCCCACTGAGGCGGAAGGTACAGCATGTCGCCTGCGGACAGTTCCCATTCTTGCTGGGGTTTGAATCGGCGAAGGATCTTCAGGTCGCAATCGGTCCTGAGTTCAAGGTCACGGGTTTCAGCAATGGCCCAGCGCCGAAGGCCAAAACCCTGCAAAAGAAATACGTCGTAAGAGTCAAAGTGAGGGCCTACTCCGCCTCCAGGAACAGCATAACTGACCATCAGGTCATCCAGACGCGCATCCGGGATAAAGCTGAAACGGTTCAGTAGCTGGCTGGCCTCAGGCAACCAGTGGTTGAGATCCTGGACAAGGACTGTCCAGTTTTTATCAGGCAGAGACTTGAAATCCACGGGACGAAAGGGACCGTGGTGCAACTGCCAGGACTTTCCCGAACGGATGACGAGACGGGCCTGGACGTCGGGATGAGTAGCCAGTTTGCGGATCTCGGGGGGCGTGAGAAGGCCCAGGAAGTCGGGAACGGCCTGCGCTACCAGAAGCGGAGACTTGTGCCAGTGACGACGAAGGAAGGTGGTCGGTGACAGGCCGCCCAGTGGCGCGTCATTCATGATTGGTGGAGTCTCCCTGGAAACGCCAATTGTAATGCCAGATGACGAGTCATGATGCAACACAAGGCTACCACATGAAGTCGAAGGATCGGATAGAATCAGCCACAGGGTCCATGGGAGGTGTCAAATGCTGAATGTCGGACAGAAGGCACCGGTTTTTGAATTGCCCGATGCCGAAATGGAAATGGTGAATCTGGCAGCCTTTCGCGGACGCAAGAAAGTGGTGTTGTTCTTTTATGCACACGATCGGATGCCGCAGTGCACGAAAGAAGCCATCCAGTTCAGTGATCATGAGGAAGCGTTTATTGAGCAGGGAGCCGTGGTACTTGGCATATCGAGGGACGATGTCATGTGTCACGCAGATTTTTGCGAGACCCATGGACTGAGCGCCCATTTGCTTTCAGATCCGGAAGGTGAGGTGTGTCAGCGTTACGGGGTATTGCACGAAAAAGATCAGGGGGATGGTCATACCCGGATCATGGTGGATCGCATCACTTACGTGATCGACCGGGAAGGTGTGGTGCGTCATGTGGTGCCTGCGCACGATGGACGTGACCATGTAACGGAAGTACTCAAGCTGGTGAAGGAGATTTGAGTTGATGAATATTGCGAAAGACAGTGTGGTGACGTTGCGTTTTACCCTGACGGATGAACAGGGTGAACTCCTTGAGGCCAGCGACCCGGACATCAGCTACCTGCATGGTGGCTATGACAACATTTTCCCCCTGGTGGAAGAAACCCTGGAAGGAAAGCCGGTGGGTCATGTCTGTTCCGTCACCCTGACCCCTCAGGAAGGGTTTGGAGATTACGACCCTTCATTGAAACGGGTGGAGCCGGCTGACATATTCCCCGCCAAGGTCAGGGTGGGCATGAAATTTGAAGGGCAGGCCGAAGGCCCGGGTCATCAGGAGTCCATCATTTATACAGTGATGGAAGTGAATGGAGACCAGGTGGTGGTGGATGGCAATCATCCATTGGCGGGCAAAACCCTGGTGTTTGAATGCACTGTTCTGGGTGTCCGGCCCGCCACCGGGGATGAAATGGAACATGGGCACGTTCACGGTGACCATGGTCATCACCACTGAGTCGTCACGATGTCTGGCGGCTTTGCAGGGCCAGTTCGTAAACCAGTTGAAGGGCGTCTTTGGGGGAAAGATCATCCGGTTCAATTGAGCGCAGTCGCTCAATGACCGGGTGGGGCGTCTCTCGCCTGACTGGAGGAGGTGGCGAAACAAACAGGTCCCTCTGGTCTGGTGTCTGGATGGCGTTTTCTTCAAGGAGGGCCAGGTGCCCTCTTGCCTCGCGGATCACACTGCCTGGAATGCCTGCCAGTGCTGCCACTTGCAGGCCATAACTCTGGCTCGCAGGACCTTCTTCAAGGGCGTGCAGGAATACGATGCTGTCCTGATGTTCCACCGCATCCAGATGAACATTGACCACGTCAGGTTGCGTGGTGGCCAGGTGGGTTAACTCGAAATAATGGGTGGCAAACAGGCAAAAGCAGCGATTTTTCTCCACGAGATGCCGGGCGATGGCGTGAGCCAGAGCCAGGCCGTCGAATGTGGAAGTCCCGCGCCCGATTTCATCCACCAGCACGAGACTGTGCTTGGTGGCCGTGTTGAGGATGTAGGCAGCTTCAGACATTTCCACCAGAAAGGTGGAACGGCCGGAAGCCAGGTCATCCCCGGCGCCGATGCGGGTGAATATTTGGTCCACGGGACCCAGAATGGCGGAGTCTGCGGGTACGAAGCAACCTGTGTGGGCCAGCAGCACGATCAGGGCCGTTTGCCGCATGTACGTGGATTTTCCGCCCATATTGGGCCCTGTAATGAGTAGCAGCCGCCTGTTGTCATCAAACAGGGTGTCGTTGGAAATGAAATGGTCCACCTGTTGTTCAACCACCAGGTGGCGTCCTCCCGTGATGGTCAGCCGAGGTTCATCGGTGAATGCGGGAGGAGACAGTTTCAGGGAGACGGCCCGCTCGGCCAAGCAGCACAGGACATCCAGTTCCGCCAGATGGGAGGCCAGTTGCTGAAGGCCTGGTATGAAGGATTGCAGGGACTCCAGGATCTGTTCGTAGAGCATTTTTTCAAGCGCCAGGGCTCGTTCCCGAGCCGAAAGAGCCTTGTCTTCAAACGCCTTGAGTTCAGGGGTGATGTAGCGTTCGGCATTCTTCAGGGTCTGGCGTCGCCGGTAGTCTTCCGGAACGCGCTGGCTTTGCGCGAGGCTGACCTCGATATAAAAACCATGGACCCGGTTGTATTCCACCTTGAGCGTGGCAATGCCTGTGCGAGTTTTTTCCCTGCCTTCCAGCTCAAGCAGGAATTGCCCACAGTCATCCTGTAGCCCGCGCAACTCGTCCAGTTCAGCATGGAAACCCGAGGCAATGACCCCTCCATCGCGTATGGTGCTGGCGGGTTCCTGGGCGATGCTACGCCTCAGCAGTGACTCCATGTCTTCCGGAATGTTGTCCAGGCCTTGGGCCAGTTGCGACAGCAGGGGCCCGTTTGTCATGCTGGACAGGGACTGGATCAGATGGGGCAGGGTGTGCAGGGTATCACGCAGTGCCACCAGATCACGCGGCCTGGCCGAACGCAAGGCAAGCCGTCCGGAAATGCGTTCCACGTCAGCGCAGTCCTGCAATGTTCCCCGCAGTTGATGCGCATCCACGGCAGCCCCATCTCCCACGAGCTGCTGTATTGCGGCAATTCGTTCCTTCAACAGGGTCCTGTCACGTACGGGGTGGTGCAG
>JAJZEL010000020.1 GCA_021828575.1 Pseudomonadota bacterium | reverse complement strand
CGGTGGTGGTGGCCATTTTTCTGGGCATGCAGCGCAGCACCATGGACGGGTTGTCGAAAGTCGTGGGGGCCCTGGTCATGGTGACGGCGCTGGGATTGTTCCTGGCCCCGCGACTGTCTTTACAGGCGCGGCACAGACGTCTGGACAATCCGGAAAAATTCAAGGCGGCGCAGCCCCTGCTGACTCTCATGGCGGGAGCCTTGCTGGGTGTTTGCGTGGCATTGACCTCCGTAGGGGCCGGTGCTTTGGGAGGCGTGCTGCTTTTGTACCTGTATCCGTTGCGCATGACCCCGAACCGGCTGGTGGCTACCGACCTCATGCATGCCATTCCGCTGGCCGTGGTGGCAGGTTTGGGTTATCTTTCCGCGGGGATGGTGGATGGGGCGCTGCTGCTGCATCTGCTGGAAGGGTCCATTCCCGGCGCCGTGGCAGGAAGCCTGCTGGCCGGGAAACTGGAAGGGCGCTGGCTGAAACGGGTTCTGGCGGTGGTGTTGCTGCTGGCCGGGTTCAGGACGCTGATGAAATGAATGGGGTAATCACAGGTACGCAGACTTGAAATCAGGACAACAGGTTCTCATGATCGTGGGGATGCACCGCAGTGGAACGTCAGCGTCCACCGGTGCGTTGCAATGTGTGGGCGTGGACCTGGGTCCGCGGCTCTACAAGGGCCATCAGGGCATCAACGACAAGGGCTATTTTGAGCATGAGGACATTGCCGATACCAACGACGAAGTCCTGCTGACCCTGGGGTCGGCCTGGGATGACCTGCTGCCCAGACAAGATGAATGGTGGCAGGACAGGCGGTTGCGCCCTTTTGCCCAGGCCATGACCCGCATCATCCAGCGTGATTTTTCCAGCAGTGCGCTGTGGGCGGTCAAGGACCCGCGGATATGCCGGCTGTTGCCCTGGTGGCTGGACATCCTGGCCAGTGAGCAGGTGGCCCCGCATTTCCTGTTCGTGGTGCGTTCGCCGGAGGCAGTCTTTCGCTCCCTGGAGCGCCGTGACGGTTTTTCCAGGGAGAAGGCGCACTGGCTCTGGGTGTTGCATTACCTCGAAGCAGAGCGCGCCAGCCGGGGTCATCCCCGGGTATTCACGGATTTCGACCGGTTTCTGGAAAACCCGGTGAAAGCCCTCAAAACCATTGAAACCACCCTGGGGCTTCGGTATCCCGTGCCGGTGGATCAGGCAGCGGGTTGTCTTGGGCGGTTCCTGGCCAAAGACTTGCGCCATCACCAGAACGGTTCCAGGGAAGCAGATGCCTTGCCCATTGTGGAGCTGGCCCGCGAGGCCCACCAGCTTTTGCTGGCCGCCGCCGCAGGCCATGCGGACGAAACGGCCTTCGATGCCCTGTGGCAACGCGTGCAGCTTCTCCAGTCGGGGTTTTCACCGGTGCTCGTGGAGCAGATTCGTGCCCTGGAAAAGCGGCGTGGCGAACTGCAACTGTTCACCCTGAAGGCTCTGAGGTCCTGGTCCTGGTGGGTGGGCAAGCCCGTACGCTATCTGGAGCGGTGGATGGGGCGGGATGTTTGACGTGCAGGCTGCCATGACCCCCCGGGTGTCCGTCATCATTCCCAGCTACAACTGCGCGCCCTACATTCGGGAAACCATCGACAGCGTATTGTCCCAGTCTTTCAGTGATCTGGAATTGCTGGTGGTGGACGATGCTTCCACGGACGAGACCTGCCAGATCGTGGAGAGCTATGGCGCTGCCGTCCGCCTGATTCGCCATGCCACCAACGTCCAGGTGTGCGCTTCGCGCAACCATGGACTGCGCGAAGCCAGGGGGCAGTACGTGTGTTTCATGGACCATGACGACTACTGGTTTCCCGACAAGCTGGACAGCCAGGTCCGGTTGCTGGAACAGCATCCGGAAGCGGGTGTGGTGTTTAGCGAGTTCACCCTGTGGTTTCCGGATGGCAACGGCCAGTTTCCGGCGCCCCACACATTCAGGTCGGCACTGGGTGCCGGTGATGGAACGGACCCGGACTATTCCGGCTGGATCTATCACCAGTTCCTCCTGGACTGCTGGATGCTCACCAGCACAGCCCTGTTCAGACGCGATGTGTTTGACCGGTGCGGGGTCTTTGATGAATCCTTGCCCTACAGCGAGGACTGGGACCTCTGGTTGCGGATGGCGCGCGAATATCCCTTTTTGAAAATGACACGCTCCACCACCCTTTACCGGCAGCATCCGGGACAGGGCAACCGGCGGGTTCGCGAGGTGGACTACCGCACCCGGCTGCTCGCTGCGGCCGAACGCCGTTGGGGGTTGGCCAGCCCCGATGGACGTTTTGTGCCACGACAAGTCTTTCTGTCACAATTGGCACGCTATCATGCGGCCTATGGGCGGCATCGGCTGCAGGCGGGGCATCGGGGTCCGGCCATCAGGTCCTTTGCAAGGGCCTGGGCCACGGACCCGCGACAGTGGAAATATCCCGCGTATCTGCTGGCCACGCTGTTTGGCTGGAAACCCGAACACTGAATCCAAACATTGAAGACCATGATGACACTGGGTGTGCAGGACCTGAGAGATGAGTTGGGACGTTCTCCCGTGCGAGCGGTGGTGGACTGGAAAAGCCGACAGGTGGGGGCGCAGGGGGGGCGTGTCCTGATTGGACAATGGCACCCGGCGGATCATGGCGGAGGCATGCTCCAGTTTGATGACGAACAGGGCAAGAGTCAGCAGGTGCCCGTGGCAGGCGAACTCGGAGAGGCCACCCTGGCAGAGACCCTGAAAAAACTGCGCCAGGACCTGGGTATTCCCCTCCTGCTGTGGCCCCACGGACTCCTGACAAAATGGGCGCGGCACCTTCCGGAAATCCCCGGGGTGGAGGTCTGCCTGCTGGGTTATGCCTCGACCCTGGACAATCCTGACACCCGCCATGAGGTGATGGGTGCGCTGCCTCCCCATTTGCGTCGCCTGGAAGCGGAAAGCATCGGTATCCTCCGGGAGGCCGTGGCCGAAGCGGAACATCCTGCCATGCTGTATTCCATTGGCAAGGACAGTTCGGTGATGCTGCATCTGGCCCGCAAGGCCTTTTATCCGGCACTGCCCCCATTCCCGTTGCTGCATGTGGACACGCGCTGGAAATTCCGCGACATGTACCTGCTCCGGGAGCACGTGGCCACAGGCATGGGACTGAAACTCCAGGTGCACATCAATCCGGAAGCCATCGAACGGGACATCAACCCCTTTGACCACGGGTCCGCCCTGCACACCGACATCACCAAGACCCAGGGCCTGAAACAGGCGCTGGATCTGCACCGGTTCGACCTGGTGTTTGGCGGCGCGCGGCGCGATGAAGAAAAATCCCGTGCCAAGGAACGGGTTTTTTCATTCCGCAGCCAGACCCACCGCTGGGACCCCAAGAACCAGCGTCCCGAACTCTGGAACCTCTACAACACGCGCAAGCACAAGGGGGAGAGCATTCGGGTGTTTCCCCTCTCCAACTGGACGGAACTGGACATCTGGCAATACATCTACTTTGAGCAGATTCCCGTGGTGCCCCTGTATTTTTCCAGGAAACGACCCGTGGTGGTGCGCGACGGCATGATTCTCATGGTGGATGATGACCGCTTCCGGTTCCTGCCGGGAGAGGCCCTCGAAGAACGGGAAATCCGGTTCAGGACCCTGGGGTGCTATCCCCTGACCGGCGCCGTGGAATCCCGGGCGCGCAATGTGCCGGACATCATCATGGAACTGCTGGGAGCCCGGCAGTCGGAGCGTCAGGGGCGGGCCATCGACAGCGATGCCTCGGCCAGCATGGAAAAGAAAAAGCAGGAGGGGTATTTCTGATGGATGCCACGACGCCTCATACCCTGGACTCGTTCCTGAGCGAGCAGGCGCACCAGGACCAACTGCGCTTCATCACCTGCGGCAGCGTGGACGATGGCAAGAGCACCCTGATCGGCCGGATGCTCTGGGAGTCCAGGCAACTGTTCGAGGATCAGCTGGCCACCCTGGAACGGGAGTCGGCCCGCTTTGGCACCCAGGGCAACGCCCTGGACTTCGCCCTGCTGGTGGATGGCCTGTCAGCCGAACGGGAACAGGGCATCACCATCGACGTGGCCTACCGGTTTTTTTCCACCAGCAAACGCAAGTTCATCGTGGCCGATACGCCGGGCCACGAACAGTACACGCGCAACATGGTGACGGGTGCTTCCACGGCCGACCT
>JAJZEL010000218.1 GCA_021828575.1 Pseudomonadota bacterium | reverse complement strand
AGGCATCAATTATGGGGTCTACGGTGTTCCAGAAACCTATGTGATCGACAAGGCTGGCGTGATCCGCTACAAGCAGATCGGCCCCGTCACGCCCGAGGTGCTCCAGAAAACGTTGCTTCCTCTCATTGCGGAGCTTCAGAAATGAAAACCGGGCAATGGATCATTCTTGTGGCGTTGCTACTGGTCGGGTCAGTGAGCTGGGCTGGAGAAGCTCGACCACTGGCCGACAATGAAGTCGTGGAGCAGCGTCTGATCACCATTTCCAAGGACATGCGCTGTCTGGTTTGTCAGAATGAGTCGCTGGCAGCATCGCAAGCCGACTTGGCCGAAGACTTGCGTCAGGAGATCCGCGAGCAGATTCGCCAGGGCAAAACAGACAAACAGATCACGGATTATCTCGTGGCACGTTATGGTGATTTTGTTCGTTACAACCCGCCAGTCAAGCCCACCACCTGGGTGCTGTGGTTTGGCCCCTTCCTGCTCATGGTGGGTGGAGCAGCTGGCTTGTGGGTCGTGCTGCGAAGAAGAAATCGAATGGCTGAAGAAGATCCGTTGAATTCCGATCAGAGAAAACAGGCAGAGGCGCTGTTGCGCGATAAAACATGACATCATTGATTCTTTCCGCCGGACTGGTGACATTGCTGGTCCTGGCTGTTCTTGTTTTTTTTCTTTTTCGTTCCCGCCCGCTGGTCAGTGATAACCGGCGTGCGCTGAACGTGGCTGTGTATCGGGACCAGCTCACCGAGCTCGAAAGGGAGCATCAGGAAGGCAGTCTGGGGGATGAGGACTTTTCCCAGGCTCAGGAAGAAGTCAAGCGCCGTCTGTTGGAAGATACCGCGGTTACCCCCGAGGTCACCGACTACACGCATGGCCGGAAAGTGGCCCTTGCAGTGCTTCTGGCCATTCCTGTGGCGGCAGCTTCCCTGTACATGTGGAGGGGGCACCCTGAAGCGCTCAATCCTCAGGAAGTGCCGCAGGTATCGGAAAAACAGATCCAGACCATGGTGGATTCACTGCAGGCCAAACTCGACAAGAATCCTGACAATCCCCAGGGATGGGCCATGCTGGCCCGTTCCTATATGAATCTGGATCGCCCCAAGGATGCCGTCAAGGCTTTTGCCCATCTTGTGCCGCAAATGGATCGGGGAGACACATCACTGATGGTGGATTATGCAGAAGCCCTTGCGGCTTCGGGTGATGATCCTGGCATGGTTCAGGCTCAGGGCTGGGTGAACAAGGCCCTCGCGCTGGAGCCAGGAAATGCCAAAGGCTTGTTCATGGCCGGTGGTTTTGCCTTTGCATCCAAGGATTTTCGCAAGGCGGACACCTACTGGGAAAAGTTGATGCCTTTGCTCGAACCTGGCTCGCAGGATGCCAATTTCGTGCTTGAAAACCTCAACGCGGCGCGTGCCCAGCTCAAGCTGCCTCCGCTAAATGCGGACAAGTTCCAGATGGCTACGGGCCCATCCACGCCGGCCAGTGCCAATGCATCGAGCACCGTGGCGGGTCATGTTTCCGTGGACCCGGGGCTGAAGGACAAGATAGCAGCCAGCGACACCGTATTCATCTTTGCCCGGTCGGTGGGCGGACCTCCCATGCCGCTGGCAGTGTTGCGCGCCACAGGAGCCCAGTTGCCCATGGATTTCCAGTTGACGGATGCCATGGCTATGAGCCCTCAGTTCAACCTGTCGTCCGCCGGTCTGGTCACGATCGAGGTGCGGGTATCGAAATCCGGGAAAGCCAATCCCACGAGCGGCGACCTGTTGGGATCAAGCCTGCCCGTCCGGCCCGGAGCCCATGGCATTCAGTTGGTAATCAACCGGGTGCAGCCCTGAGTTTTTAGGGCTGCAGCGTGCGAGCAGTTTGACGCTGGGCCTGATCCAGTGCCGCCTTGGCTTCTGGCGGCATGTAGTTTTCGTCGTGCTTGGCCAATACCTGTGATGCAGTGAACTGGCCATCATTGCCCAGTTTTCCCTCGGCCACTACACCTCGTCCTTCCTTGAACAGGTCGGGAAGAATGCCTGTGTAGCTGACCGTGGTGTCCTTTCGTGTGTCTGTCACAATGAAATGCACGGTCAGGCCATCGCGTTTGAGCGAACCGGTCTTGACTAACCCGCCAATCCTGAAAGCCTTGTCTTTAGGTGCCTCACCTTGGGCAATCTGGGTGGGGGTATAGAAAAAAACGAGGTTACTGCGAAAGGCGTTCAGCACCAGCCCTGCAGCAATGCCCAATACAGCCACACCACCCACGATGAGCAGCAGCTTTTTGTGACGCGGTTTCATTCAGTCTGTCTCCTTGTCGGACAGGCGTTCCTTCACGGCCTGTTTTCTGCGCCCCAAAAGCCAGGGCTCCACGGCCATGGCCAGGGCGCAGGCTCCAAAGCTGCCCCACACGTAAAGGGCGTACCCCCCCATGTGAAGGAAGTCATTCAGGCTATTCCATTGCATTGCGTTTCACCCATTCGCTGGCCAGTTCACGTTCCAGAATGATGCACCTTACCCTCATGAGGGCCATGGTAATGGCGTAGGCCCAGAAAGCCAGCGCCATGATCAGCATGCCTGCCAGCATGATGTGTGCCATGCTGGGCGCCTTGGTCATGGACACGGATGCTCCCTGGTGCAGGGTGTTCCACCATTGCACGGAGAAATAGATGATCGGGACATTGATGACCCCCACCAGTGCCAGGATGGCCCCAGCCTTGTCGGCCCGACGCGGATCGTCAATGGCCGCCTGCAGGGCAATGAAGCCCAAATAGAGGAAAAACAGGATCAACTGGGATGTCAGTCGGGCGTCCCATACCCACCAGGCACCCCACATGGGTTTCCCCCAAAGGGACCCCGTCCAGAGGGATAGGAAGGCAAACAGGGCACCTGTGGGTGCCAGTGCGGAGGTCATCATGCCCGAGAGGCGGGTATTGAAGGCCAACCCGATGGCAGACCAGAAGGCCATGACACAATAGATGAACATGGACATCCAACTGGCGGGCACATGAACGAAGATGATTCGGTAGCCCTCACCCTGTTGCGCGTCCGTGGGGGCCATCATCAGGGCAATCCAGAGGCCGACGCACAGCAGCAGGAAAAAGATCGTGGCGAACCAGGGCACGAGCCGGCCTGCCAGCGGATAAAAGGAAGCGGGCGATGAAAATTTGAACCAGTTGATCAGCGAGACACTCATCCGGTTACTCCAAAGCAATGCGCAGGGCCAGAGTGGTGGCCCAGGGGGCAAAAAAGACGGACAGGACCGCCAGCGCCCCAAGCAGGGAAAGGTGTCCCTGCACACCCGTGCCAGCCAGGTCGGCCTCCACGGCGCCTGCCCCGAAAATCAGGGTAGGAATGTACAGGGGCAGGATCAGCAGGGACAACAGCACGCCACTGCCTCTCAGTCCCAGCGTGAGCGCCGCACCTACGGCACCAATGAACGAGAGGACAGGAGTGCCCAGCAGCAACGACACCATGAGGATCAGCAAGCTGTGAGCCGGCAGGTCGAACTGGACCCCGAGCACGGGTGCCACCAGAACCACCGGCAACCCGGATACTACCCAATGCGCCCATATTTTACCTGCAATCAGTAAAGTAAACGACTGGGGGGAGAGGGCCATCTGTTCCAGGGTGCCATCTGCATGATCCGGGGAAAAAAGGCGCTGGAGTCCCAGCAGGGTGGCCAGCAGGGCGCCAATCCACAGGGCCCCGGGAGCGATTTTCCTGAGCAGATCAGGGTCCGGGCCAATGCCCAGGGGCAGCAGGTTGACCACGATGACAAAAAAGAACAGGGCCGTAATGACTTCCGTTTTGTGGCGGATGGCCAGCAGCAGATCGCGCCGGAGTGTCTGGCGCAAGGGGAAAAGGAATGTGTTCATAGGTTCAGCGTGGAACCTGAAGGCAGGCCGATGGGCTGATGGCTGGTGAGAATGGCCATGCCCTGACGCGCAAGGTGTGACTGGACAAGATCGGTCAGCAGCTGTGTGGCATGGGTGTCCAGCGCCGTGAACGGCTCGTCCAGAATCCACAGGCAGGCGGGTCGGAGCATGAGGCGGCTGAGCAGTACCCGGCGTCGTTGCCCTGCAGACAGATAGCGGGCAGGAAGATGCAATCGCCCCTCCAGACCGAAATTCCGGAGTGCCTTGACCACTTCACTGCGGGGTGTCCTGAACCCCTCCATGCCCAGTCCCAGCAACACATTCTCGAGGGGGGTCAGTTCATCCTTGAGGGCGGGGTGATGACCCAGATACAACAGCTGGGAATGAAAC
>JAJZEL010000039.1 GCA_021828575.1 Pseudomonadota bacterium | reverse complement strand
CATGACGGCGCGACGCGAAACAACCACGTTGTTACGCTTGCGGTCCAATTTGATCACCTTGAATTCCATTTCCTTGCCTTCCAGCGGGGAAGTGTCCTTGATGGGACGCACATCCACCAGAGAGCCGGGAAGAAATGCCCGGATACCATTGATCATGACCGTCAAACCACCCTTGACCTTGCCCGTAATCACACCCGTCACCAGAGTGCTTTGGGTCAGGGCATCATCCAGATCAAGCCATGCAGCCAAACGCTTGGCTTTTTCCCGGGACAAACGGGTGGAACCGTAACCATCTTCCAGGGCATCAATGGCCACTTTTACGAAATCACCTACCTGAACCTCAAGCTCGCCTCGGTCATTTTTGAACTCCTCGATCGGGATCAAGCTTTCGGATTTGAGGCCTGCATTCACCACCACCATATTGGCATCAATGGACACCACTTCGGCGGTAATGACTTCGCCGGAACGCATTTCCTGGTGATGTAGGCTTTCCTCAAAGAGGCTGGCAAAACTTTCGACGAGACCGGGGTTGGATTGTGCAATAGTCATGATCAATACCTTCTTTCTTCAAGTGCGCCCGACACGTTTCGGGGTCAATGGTCAAAATGCGGCAGGATGCGATTTGTCGGATTCAGGGAAACGTGCCCCGTCACATCCCGCAGTCCTGCAGCCACGCTTTAATCTCAGGAAACCTGAAGCCTCAGTTCGGAAAACCAGCCAAGAACCTTGTCCACCGACTGTTCGATTGTCAGCGACGATGTGTCCAGAACCCTTGCCCCTGCTTGCTGCAACGGGGCGATAGGCCGACCGGCATCGCGAGCATCGCGCTCCGCAATGTCCTTTAAAAGGTCTTCCATGCTAGCAGATATTCCTTTATCCTTCAACTGGTTATACCGACGTTTTGCGCGAATTGCCGATGTTGCTGTCAAAAAGACCTTCAGGGATGCATCCGGAAATACCACACTACCCATATCCCTGCCATCGGCCACCAAACCTGGAATCTGACGAAAGGCGTGCTGGCGATCAAGCAAACCGGCACGAATTTCTGGCAATGCTGCCAATATGGAGGCTTCTCTCGAACACCATTCCGAGCGAATTTCATCGGTCACGTCATGACCCTCCAGATAAACCTTGCCTGAATCAAAACGGGCATCCATTTGCCTGGTCAGGCTTTCCAGTTGTGACACATCAGTAGCAGAGAGCAATTTGTTTCTGGCAGCCAAAGCCACCAGACGGTATAACGCCCCACTGTCCAGATAATGGAACCCCAGTGCCTTGGCCACTCTCTCAGCCACAGTGCCTTTTCCAGAGGCCGACGGTCCGTCTATGGCCACTACCGGAATCACTGGCATGAAATTCCAAGCCCTGCTCGTGAAGCCAGCTCGGTAAAACCGGGAAACGATGTGGCCACATTGGCACAATCACGAATGATGATCGGGCCGGTTGCTCGCAATGCCGCCATGGCAAAACTCATAGCCACACGATGATCTCCGTGGCTTTCTATGACCCCCCCTCCCATGGTCGCCCCACCCTCGATCACCATGCCATCGGGTGTTGATGTTGCAGAAACACCAAGATTCCGCAACCCATCTGCCATCACCTGTATCCGGTCACTTTCCTTGACACGCAGCTCTTCTGCACCTGTCACCACTGTTCGGCCCGTGGCATGTGCGGCCGCAATAAAAAGGGAAGGAAATTCGTCAATAGCCAGTGCGACCAGATTTTCCGGTACCTCTATGCCCCGCAGTTGGGCATGCCGAACACGGATATCAGCCACTGGCTCCCCGCCCATCACTCTCTGGTTTTGCAGTTCAATATTCGCGCCCATCAGCTTCAGAATGTCGATAATGCCTGTTCTGGTGGGGTTGATTCCCACATCAGGAAGCAACACGTCAGAGCCTGGCGCAATGGATGCCCCCACGAGAAAAAAGGCAGCCGAGGAAATGTCGGCAGGGACATGAATCGGGGTGGCGGTCAGTTCTGCTCCACCGGACAGACGAATCACATTTCCTTCCCTTTCAACGGCACATCCGAATGCCCTCAACATGCGTTCCGTATGATCGCGTGTGGGTTCCGGTTCGATGACGGAAGTCTCGCCTTCAGCATAAAGGCCTGCCAGAAGCACTGCGGATTTCACCTGTGCACTGGCCATTGGCAACGCATAGTGAATTCCTTTCAACTTGCTGACAGGGTCCAGAACCAGTGGGGGCAACCCGTTGGCTTGTGATGCTACCTGCGCACCCATTTCACGCAGTGGTCGTACCACACGTTCCATGGGACGCTTGCGCAAGCTGTCATCTCCGGTCAATGTCACCGAAAAACGCTGCCCAGCCAAAAGACCAGCCAACAAACGCATGGATGTTCCCGAATTTCCACAATCCAAGGGTTGGATCGGCGCTTTCAACCCATACTTCCCCACACCATGAACGGTGACCTTTCCTTGCAGGGGTCCCTCTATGCAAACACCCATGGCGCGAAAAGCGTTCATGGTGGCCAAAGCGTCTTCACCTTCCAGAAACCCAGTCACTTCCGTCACGCCATCAGCAATAGCTCCCAGCATGATAGACCGGTGGGATATGGATTTATCTCCAGGAACACGCACCAGTCCGTTCAAAAAGCCACCTGGCTCAATCCGATAAGTCTGTGTCATAAAGTCAGTTTGATTCCATCCATGCCCGCCGCGCATCTCGGGCCAGTTTGAAATAGGCCAACAGGGCCTCTGTATTTTCTTCCTGCAAGAAAAGGGATAAGAGTTTTAATTGCTTCTGGTAACGTTCCAATTCAAGTAGCAGAAACTCTCGATTGGCAACACTGATGTCAGTCCACATTTCAGGGTTGCTTGCTGCAATTCGTGTGAAATCCCGGAATCCACTGGCGGCAAAGCGGAAAAACACGTTCGCATCTGCCCTGGTGGCTATGTCATGAACCAGCGCATAACTAAGCAGATGAGGCAAATGACTCACTACTCCAAAAATGGCGTCATGCTGTTCGATCGACATTTCATCTACTCTGGCGCCGCAAGCTTCCCAGCATTTCCTGACAATGTCGCATGGCAACGCATGCGTTTCTGCCACAGGAGTCAAGATGACATCTTTTTCCTTGAATAGATCCACACGCGCTGCACGTACCCCACTATGTTCGGCACCAGCAATCGGATGACCGGGCACATAACGTTCGAAAGCCTTTCCTAGATGCTTTCTGGCATTTTCCACCACTGAAGACTTGGTACTTCCTGCGTCTGTCAGAACGGCCGTTGACGGAAGTGCAGGAGCAACCAATGGAAGGACGTCATCATATTGACCTACTGGAATGGCCAGCATAACCACATCAGCATCCTTGACGGCCGATCCAGGATCGTGGGCAACCGAGTCCACAACACCCATATGTCTTGCGGCAGCCAGATTGATTTCATCACGGTCGTATCCCACCACGTGAACTTTTTCCAAGGCGGCTTTCATTGCCAGGGAAAAGGAGCCACCTATCAGTCCCACGCCAATGATGGCAATGCGTTCTGGCTGCAGAGCAGATTGTTTGTCCATGACCCTCAACGCCCGTGATCTTCAATCAGGGTTCGCAATGCATCCAGAAAAAAGCGATTATCGTCGGACAACCCCACAGTCACCCGCAGATATTCGGGCAACTGGTAATTGGCGACTGGCCGAACAATCACTCCCTTTGCCAGTAGCTTTCCGTAAAGTGCCTGTGCATCTCCGACACGCACCGAAATGAAATTGCCTTTTGAAGGAATACTGGGCAATCCCAGTTGACTGAATCCTGCTTCCAACTGCGCCATGCCCATGCGGTTGACTTGTCGTGTTTTTTCCAGAAACTCAATATCTTCCAGGGCAGCTGTTGCTGCCACAAGCCCAAGTGCGTTCACATTGAAAGGCTGTCTCACCCGGTTCAGCAGATTGATGATTTCCGAATGTGCAAAGCCATACCCCACTCGCAAACCTGCTAGGCCATACGCTTTGGAAAAGGTCCTGCATATAAGCAGATTGGGGTGATCAGACAGCCAGTTCACAGCATCATACTGGTCATCTGACGCCAGATACTCGGTGTACGCCTCATCAAGAACCGTCAGGACATGTTCAGGAACCTTCTCCAGAAAGTTCAGGATGCGATCGCCTGAAATGAAAGTTCCCGTGGGATTGTTGGGATTGGCCAAAAAAAGAAGTCGCGTGTCAGGACGAATGGCCGAAAGCATGGCTTCCAGATCATGCCCGAAATTCACGGCGGGTACTTCAATGCCCAGTGCTCCCGTGGCCTGCGTGACCAAAGGATAAACGGCAAAGGCATGCCGGGAATACACTGCAGAGGTTCCTGGCCCCAGAAACGCGCGAGCCGCCAGTTCCAGCACATCATTGGAACCATTGCCGAGAATGATCTGATGCGGTTCAATAGGAAACTGCCGTGTCAAGGCCAGCTTCAGTTCGAAACCATTGCCATCCGGATAAAGAAACAGTTCGCCCACGGCGCGTTTGACAGCTTCAATGGCTTTTGGACTTGCGCCCAAAGGATTTTCATTGGAGGCCAGTTTGATGATTCGCTGGAGACCCAGCTCCCGTTCCAATTCACTGATGGGTTTTCCAGGAACATAGGGCGCAATGGATTTAATGTATGCCGGTGCAAGTTGGGTGAGTGTTTTCATGTCATGGCTACAGGATAGGAACCCAGCACTTTGCACATCAAAGCTTCCTTTTTGATGGCTTCAAGGGCCAAGGCCACGGGTTCATCGGTTTGATGCCCTTCTACATCCACGAAAAAAACATATTCCCAAAGAGCCATTTTGGATGGGCGTGACTCCAGGCGGGTCATGCTAACCCCAAAACGGGCCAGAGGAGACAGAAGCTCGTGAACGGCACCCGGGCGATTTCGAACTGCCAGCACAAGGGATGTTTTATCTCGACCGGAGGGCGCAGGAGATTCCGGACCAAAAACCATGAAACGGGTCGTATTGTTGGGATCGTCCTCAATGTGAGGAAAAAGCACTTTAAGACCATGCCGTTCTCCGGCAGATTCTCCCGCTATTGCCGCGCCCCCTGGATGAATAGCCGCCTGACGCACAGCTTCTGCATTGCTATTGACGGGAAGCCTTTCGGCAGAGGGTAAGTGATGATTGAGCCAGTACTGGCACTGGGCTAACGACTGGGCATGAGAGTAAACACGGGAAACTTCTTCCAGCGAGCCCGTTTCACTGGGCACCCACAATTGGTGACGAATGCGCAGAAAGACTTCACTACAGGCAATCAGTGGGGTCTGGATCATCAGGTCCAGTGCTCTGGCCACAGCCCCCTCAGTGGAGTTCTCCACAGGAACAATCGAAAAATCTGCCTGTCCGGTTTCAGCAGCCCGAAATACCTCATCGAGTGTTGAACAGGGCAGGAAATGTGCAGCGTGTCCAAAATGTCTGACGGCTGCCTTTTCGGAATAAGTGCCTTGCGGACCCAGATAGGCCACCGTCACGGGGCGCTCGAGTGCCAGGCAGGCCGACATGATTTCCCTGAAAAGAAATACGACTGTATCGTCTGCAAGTGGTCCCGGGTTGGCTTCACTGACCTTGCGCAGAACCTGGGCTTCCCGCTCGGGTCTATAGAGCGTTCCAGACTTGAGTTTTCCTATCTCATGGGCCAATGCTGCCCGCTCACTGATCAATCGGAGAATTTCCTGATCGATGGCATCGATCCTGGCACGAAAAGACTTCAGTCCATTTTCCGAATCTTGATCAGCCATGGCGTCGCTCAAAGTCCTTCATGAAAGCCACCAATGCATCCACCCCTTCGCATGGCATGGCATTGTAAATGGAAGCTCTCATCCCGCCTGCCACACGGTGGCCTCTCAATTGTGTGAGTCCATGAGCGTCTGCATCCTTCAGAAAAACCTCGTCCAGCGATGGTTCCTTCAAATGGAAAGGGACATTCATTCTGGAACGATCGCCCGGTTTTACTCTATTGCGATAAAAGGAGCTTTGGTCAAGGTACCCATACAGCAAGTCTGACTTGCGGACATTATGCGCCTCCATGGCTGAAAGACCACCTTGCCGCTTGATCCATTTGAACACCAAGCCAGCCACCCAAATGGTGAACGTGGGAGGGGTATTCAGCATTGAATGGGCATGGGCCTGTCCCTGATAATCCATCAGGAAAGGAGTTCCGGGAGCCGGCGGCTTCAGGAGATCATCTCTGACAATGACAATGCTCAGGCCTGCCGGACCAATGTTTTTCTGCGCGCCAGCATAAATCAGACCAAATCTTGATATTTCGATGGTCCGTGACAGAAAATGTGACGACATGTCCACTACAAGGGGGACGTTTCCCGTATCCGGCACCCAATTAAATTCGAGTCCATCAATGGTTTCATTTGAGCAATAATGCACATAAGCTGCCTGAGGATTCAGCTGCCAGTCAGAGAATTCTGGCAGAGCGCAAAAATTGTCGATTCGATTGGATGCTGCAATGTTGACATTGCAGTAGCGTCTGCCTTCCTCAATGGCAC
Source organism: Pseudomonadota bacterium (assembly GCA_021828575.1). Taxonomy (GTDB): domain Bacteria; phylum Pseudomonadota; class Gammaproteobacteria; order Burkholderiales; family Ferrovaceae; genus JAJZEL01. The sequence goes on along the minus strand of JAJZEL010000039.1, from coordinate 10,399 downwards.
GGTAGGACCAATACCCTGTTTCCACATAATCGGCGTTATTTTTCCCTTGTAACAAATTAAGGGGAATCATGTTCCAGTGCCCGCTTGCGCCTTCCTGGCAAAAAATGACCCGATAATTGTCCGGGACACGAAGCAAGTCACGTAAATCATGCTCGGCATCGTGGAGAATCCCTCCGAATTCCGGGCCACGATGACTCAATTCCATGACAGACATTCCTGTTCCCCGCCAATCCAGGAGTTCTTCCTGAACTTGGGTCAAAACTTCAGTGGGCAGGGTTGCAGGCCCTGCAGAAAAATTGAACGATCTCACTTGTCAGTTTCCGACGTCATCATCCGAGCCGGATTCATCTATCCGACTCAACGATACAAGTTTTTCGCCTTTATCCAGGGCAATCAGGGTTACCCCTTGGGTTGCCCTGCTCATTTCCCTGATTTCCTGAACGCGAGTTCTGATCAGGATTCCACCTGTAGTGATGAGCATCAATTCATCTTCGGAATTGACCAACGCGGCGCTGATGACACGGCCATTACGTTCAGAGGTTTGAATGGCAATCATGCCCTGCCCGCCCCTGCCATGCCGTGTATATTCAGCAATAGGTGTACGCTTTCCAAATCCATTTTCGGTCGCGGTCAGTACGGACTGGTTTCCATTTTCCGCCACCAGCATGGCGATCACACGCGACCCTTCTGAAAGACGCATTCCCCTGACTCCACGGGCAGTCCGGCCCATGGGTCTGACATCTTCCTCAGAAAACCGAACGGCCTTGCCTTCATCTGAAAAAAGCATGACATCGTGCTGCCCATCAGTAATGGCCACACCCACAAGAAAATCTTCCGCATCCAGATCAACGGCAATGATCCCGGTGGAACGCGGTCTTGAAAATTCTGACAACGGTGTTTTCTTAACCGTACCCTGAGCCGTTGCCATAAAGACAAAACGTGAATCATCAAATTCCTTGACGGACAGTATGGCGTTGATCTTTTCACCATCCACGAGCGGTAACAGGTTCACAATGGGTTTTCCACGCCCTACCCGACTTCCAACAGGCACATGGAAAACCCTCAGCCAGTAAACGCGCCCCAAGCTTGAAAAACATAGGATATGGTCATGGGTATTGGCCACAAACAGACGGTCAATAAAGTCATCTTCCTTGGTCTGGGCAGCCTGCTTGCCACGTCCACCACGCCTTTGGGCACGATAGTCAGCCACAGGCTGGGCCTTGATGTACCCTCCATGGGACAACGTCACGACCATTTCTTCAGGTGTGATGAGGTCTTCATGTTGGATGTCTTCCGTATGCATGACAATTTCGCTGCGCCGAGCATCACAGAACTGGCCCCTGATTTCTGTCAGTTCTGTGGAGATGATTTTTGTAATCCGCTCTGGATGGGCCAGAATATCCAGAAGATCGAGGATACGAGCCATGACATCTCGATATTCATCCTTGATCTTGTCCTGCTCCAGTCCTGTCAGGCGCTGCAACTGCATTTCAAGAATGGCCGTTGCCTGCACATCGGAAAGAAAATAACCTGATTCCTGCAAACCAAAACGTGAGGACAATCCTCCGGGACGAGACGCATTTTCGGGAGCACGGGTCAGCATTTCTGCCACAAGGCTGGACTCCCAGGAGCGTTCCATCAAGGCATCCCTGGCCATCTGCCTGGATGGAGAAGCCTTGATAAGGGCAATGATTTCATCCACATTGGACAAAGCCACAGCCAAACCTTCCAGAACATGCGCACGCTCCCTGGCCTTACCCAGATCATGCATGGTCCTGCGCGTCACCACTTCGCGGCGATGCCTGATGAATGCCTCAAGAAACTCCTTGAGGTTCAGCAAACGCGGCTGGTTGTCCACAAGAGCAACCATGTTCATCCCAAAGGATTCCTGCAACTGCGTCTGTTTGTACAGGTTATTCAGGATCACGTCAGGAACTTCACCGCGTTTGAGTTCAATCACGATGCGCATGCCCGATTTGTCGGATTCATCCCTGAGATCGGAAATGCCCTCAATGCGTTTTTCCCTGACCAACTCGGCAATCTTGACAATGAGATTGGCCTTGTTTACCTGATAGGGCAGTTCGTCCACTATGATGGCTTGGCGTCCTGCTGAAGATTGAATGTCTTCCACATGGGTTCTGGAACGGATCAATACCCTTCCTCGCCCAGTCAGATACCCCTCCCTAACTGATGCCGCGCCATAAATGATCCCTTTGGTAGGGAAATCCGGGGCAGGCATGCACTCGATCAACTCTTCAATACTGACCTGGGGATTCGCCAGAAGCTTTTGACAGGCATCCACCACCTCACCCAGGTTATGCGGCGGGATATTGGTCGCCATGCCCACTGCGATACCGGATGAACCATTTACAAGAAGATTGGGAAATCTCGCCGGAAGAATGAGGGGTTCCTGCTCAGACCCATCGTAGTTGGGCCCGAAATCCACGGTATCCCTGTCGATGTCTGCCAGCAGTTCGTGCGTGATCCTGGCCATGCGGATTTCCGTGTAGCGCATGGCCGCCGGATTATCACCATCCACGGAACCAAAATTACCCTGACCATCCACCAGTGGATAACGCAGGGAAAAATCCTGCGCCATGCGGACGATGGCATCGTAAACAGCCGTATCACCGTGAGGATGGTATTTACCAATCACATCCCCAACGATACGGGCTGATTTCTTGTAGGGTTTATTAAAATCATTGGACAGTTCATGCATGGCATACAACACTCGCCTGTGCACGGGTTTCAATCCATCTCTTACATCAGGCAAGGCCCTTCCAACGATCACACTCATTGCGTATTCCAGGTAGGAACGACGCATTTCTTCCTCTAGATTGACGGGAAGGGTTTCTTTTGCAAATGGGGTCATGGATCGTCAGGAAATGATTGAATAGAAACAGGGCGCATTTAAAGAAGATGCGACGAATATAACCGTCCCATTCTAGCATATCCAGATGGCACGAATAGACATTATAATGGGTGAATGTGCCTATCAGACTGCTCCCGGAGACCTCCATCGTGAACGCTTCCAACCGGGATCCCATGGAACTCGAAAAATTCAGTGCAAACGCCCATCAGTGGTGGGATCCCAGCGGGGAATTCAAGGCTCTGCACCACATCAATCCCATCCGGCTTGACTGGATCAACAGTCTGGCCCCCCTTTCCGGAAAACGGGTGGTTGACGTGGGATGTGGCGGGGGAATTCTAGCCGAATCCATGTCAGCGCTGGGTGCTTTGGTAACAGGAATCGACCTCGCTGAAAAACCGCTGCAAATGGCTCGCCTGCACCTTCTGGACAGCCATCTTGAAGTGGATTACCAACTGACCAGTGCTGAACAATTGGCCAGCGAGTCGCCTGAGAGCTTTGATGCGGTCACCTGTATGGAGATGCTCGAGCACGTACCTGATCCCGACAGCATAGTACGGGCTTGCGCTCAACTGGTAATGCCCGGCGGACACGTATTTTTTTCGACACTGAACCGCAACCCGAAAGCGTATGCTATGGCCATACTGGGTGCAGAATACCTGATGCGCCTTCTGCCACGTGGCACCCATGACTATGAACGTTTTATCAAACCCTCCGATCTGGCCCGCATGGCCCGAGCCGCTGGGCTCCATGTCACAGTTTTCCGTGGCATGGGCTACATGCCATTAGGCAACACCTATTTCCTGTCTGATGACACCAGTGTCAATTACCTCATGCATTGTCGAAAACCGTGATACTTGGACTGCTTTTTGATCTGGATGGGACGCTGGCAGATACCGCTCCCGACCTCGCCCATGTGATCAACATTTTAAGGGATCGGTACGGAAGACAACCAGTTCCTCACGACCTGCTGCGTCCTCATGCTTCACAAGGAGCACGTGGCCTGCTTGAAGCCGGTTTTGGTGTACACCCTGGAGATCCTTTCTTTGAAGAATTACGTGAGGAATTTCTGGAGCTCTATCAGACGCACCTTTGCGTCAATACCCGATTGTTTGATGGTATCCCGGAATTACTGAATGATGTGGACCGGCAAGGCATTCCCTGGGGAATCGTCACAAACAAGTTTGCCCGCTTCACAGACCCACTCGTTCGTGAACTGGGTCTTCATCACCGCGCTCGTTGCGTGATCAGCGGTGATACCTTTGATCGTCCCAAACCTTACCCCGATCCATTGCTGGGAGCTGCCAGACAGCTGAGACTACCGCCGGAAACAATCATTTATCTGGGCGACGATGAACGGGACATGCGGGCAGCACAGGCAGCAGGCATGTTTGGGGTCATTGCCCGCTATGGATATCTGGGATCAATTCCTCCTGACCGATGGAATGCCCTGGGTGTGATTGACCATCCCTCACAACTGAAAACTTTTTACCACAATGACACAAAAACGCGCTCCTGAACTTCTTGCCCCCAGTGGCTCCCTTTTCATGCTGAAAACAGCTTTCAGATATGGTGCTGATGCCGTATATGCCGGCCAACCCCGTTACAGCCTGAGAGTTCGCAACAACGAGTTCGGAAAGCTGGAACAGTTGGCTTCAGGAATTTCAAAAACCCATGAACTGGGGAAAAAATTTTATCTGGTCAGCAATATCATTCCCCACAACGCCAAGATCAAAACTTTTCTTGACGACATGGCACCCATCATTGCCTTGAAGCCGGATGCGCTTATCATGTCTGATCCGGGACTGATCATGATGACTCGCGAATCCTGGCCAGACATGGACATCCATCTGTCCGTACAGGCCAATGCCGTCAATCACGCAACCATTCGCTTCTGGAAATCACAAGGCATTTCCAGAGTCATTCTCTCGCGTGAACTGTCTTTGAATGAAATCGAAGAAATCCGACAGGAATGTCCGGATATGGAGCTTGAAGTTTTCGTGCATGGCGCCTTGTGCATTGCTTATTCGGGAAGATGCCTGCTGTCGGGATATTTTAATCATCGGGACCCCAATCAGGGTACCTGCACCAACGCCTGCCGATGGAACTACAAAGTGCTCCCGGCAGAAGAAAATGCCTCAGGACAGGTTTTCCTGATGGAGGAAGCTGAACGTCCCGGGCAATTCATGCCCATTGAGGAAGACGAACACGGCACATACGTACTGAACTCAAAGGATCTCAGAGCCATCGAACACGTCAGGCGCCTGGTGGATATTGGTGTTGACTCTCTGAAGATAGAGGGGCGCACAAAATCCCCTTATTATGTGGCCAGAACTTGCCAGGCCTACAGTCAAGCGATACGTGATGCCATGGCAGGAGTACCGCTGGACCCTGCTCTTCTGGGCTCCCTGGAGGGTTTGGCCAATCGAGGATACACCGCAGGGTTTTATGAGCGCCATCCAGATCAGGAATATCAGAATTATCTTCAGGGACACTCTGAATCGGGCAGGAACCTCTATGTGGGAGATGTCAGGGACTACGCTCCCAGTGGCCTCGCCAGAATAACGGTCAGAAACCGCTTTTCAGTGGGGGACCGCATTGAAATCGTTCATCCGGCCGGCAACGTGACATGTACCCTTGGACATATGGAAAATGCTGAGGGAAAATCCATTACCACGGCCCCAGGCAGTGGACACGAAGTGTACGTATCCCTACCCAGTGGGCTTGAAGACGCCTTTCTGTCCCGCTTTCTCTAACTGGGCTCTTTCCGGCCTTTCATGGGGCAACTGCTAAAACCGAAAACTTGATAAGCAGGGCAATATCCCATCAAACTGGTCAGCATCGGAATGATTCCGATATAACCCCATCCCCCGATCTTTCCGGTAGCAGATCCCGCCACCAGTAATGCTCCCACCAGGAGACGAATGGCTCTGTCCCACTTTCCCACATTAGTGTCCAACATGATACTGTCCTCCCGTAAGGATTAGTCTTCATCGGGTGCCTGCATGCGTCCTTCCTGATTCTCTCCCCACATGGCATTGAGAACCGCAAGCAACACTGCAAATCCCACTCCCAAAACCCATGAAAAATACCACATGACACGCCACTCCCATTCACGAATCAATAAGCCGAATGTTCATTCTTCTGAATACGCGCCGCCGTCACCTTTCCACCCATGACCCGATAAGCCCACCCTGTATAGAAAATGATGAGGGGCACGAATATCAGAGCTGCAACCAACATGATGGTCAGCGTTTTTTCACTGGAAACGCTGTCCCATACGGTCAGACTGGCAGAAGGCATGATGGATGATGGCATGATGAATGGAAACATGGATGCTCCAGCCGTACCGATAACACCCAGCAGGGAAACTGAAGAAGTCACGAAAGCCCAACCTGTTCGATTGGACTTTTGCAGGATCATGGACAGGGTAATGCCGGCATATACCGAAACAGGCAGTGCCCAGATCAAGGGCCATTGATGATAGTTGTCCATCCATCCACCCATCTGGCGCACCACTGTTTTTGACAAGGGATTAGCCAATTCCCCAGGATCCACTACGGAAGTCACCACAAACCCGTTGATCCCTCGTGAAATCCATGCACCAGCCAAAGTAAAGGCTATTAATACCAGTAACCCTGAGACCCTGGCGGCTGTTCGAGAGCGCGCCTGGACAGCGCCCTCAGTGCGATGAACCAGATAGATTGCTCCATGAAACGTGACCATGGCCAGACCAATCACACCAGACAGCAAGGCAAATGGATTGAACAAAGCCCAGAATGAGCCGGTATAAGTAGATACCATGTTGCTATCAAGCTGGAAAGGCAAGCCTTGCAACAAGTTCCCGAAAGCAACCCCCAACACCAATGGAGGAACACTGCTACCAATGAACAGCCCCCAGTCCCATGAGTTTCTCCACGAACGCATGGGCAACTTACTGCGGTAATCAAAACCCACAGGTCTGAAGAACAATGCCCAGAGCACCACCAGCATGGCCCAGTAGAAACCTGAAAAGGCTGTGGCATATACCAGCGGCCAGGCGGCAAAAATGGCCCCCCCTGCCAGAATGAACCATACCTGATTGCCATCCCAATGCGGCCCGACGGTATTGATGACTACCCGACGTTCCATATCATCACGACCTACAAACGGAAGAAGTGTGCCGACGCCCATGTCATGACCATCCATGATGGCGAAACCGGCAAAAAGGACACCCACAAGACCCCACCAGATCAGTTTGAGCGAAGCATAGTCAAGCATGATGACCTCCATCAATGTGCATGGACAGGTTCATTGAGGTATCGCCCTGTCCCCAGACTCCCGGGGCCAAGCCTGGCAAACTTCACCATCAGGAACATTTCAATGACCAGAAGAACCGTGTAAAACAACACAAAACCCGTCAGTGAACCATAGAGATCTGTGACCGTGAGATTGGACATTGACAGGCGAGTCGGTAGCACACCATATATTGTCCACGGCTGGCGCCCATACTCCGCCACAAACCAACCCAGCTCACAAGCCAGCCATGGAACCGGAAGCATGACCAATGCCCATTTCAGCAACCAGCGCATGCGATCGCATCTCGACCGGAGCGTATTGATGAAGGCAGTGACATAAAGCGCGAGCAAAGCTGCTGCCAGTGCCACCATGGCCCTGAACCCCCAGAACATGGGAGCCACATGGGGTACTGTCGAGTCTACTGCCTTCTGGATCACTTCCGGAGTCACATCACTCATTTTGGGGGCAAAACTTTTCAGCAACAGTCCGAACCCCAAGTCTGCCTTATGTTGTTCGAACGTGGCACGAGCCGCCGCATCATGAGGGTCTGCTTTCATTTCTTCCAGAGCCTGAACAGCTGTCATGCCCGATAAAATGCGATTGCGGTTTTTCTCCTTGATCTGGTTGATGCCGGGAATCACCTGAGTGGTAGAGCGTGTGCCAATCAAACCCATGACCCAGGGAATCTCAACCGCCCAATCATTCCTGGAACGCGCCTCATCCGGGGATGCGATAAGGTTGAACGAAGCAGGTGCGGGTTCCGTATTCCACATGGCCTCCATCGCAGCCATTTTGGTCTGTTGTGCCTCTCCTACCGTATAACCGGATTCATCACCCAAAACAATGACAGAAAGAACGGAGGCCATGCCAAATGCAGCTGCAATCCTGAAACTTCTCTTGGCAAACTCCACGTCCTGTCCTTTGAGCAGATACCAGGCAGAAATGGATAATACAAAGGTGGAAGCAGTGACATATCCTGCTGATACCGTATGGACAAATTTGGCTTGAGCGTCTGGATTGAATAATACAGCCCAGAAATTCACCAGTTCCATTCTCATGGTGACGTAGTTGAACTCTGCTCCAACCGGATTTTGCATCCAGCCATTGGCAATCAATATCCACAATGCAGAAAGATTTGTTCCCACAGCCATGAGAAGCGTGACCATGAGATGCTTTGGTCTCGAAAGGCGGTCCCACCCAAAAAAGAACACCCCAACGAATGTGGATTCCAGAAAGAATGCCATCATTCCCTCTATGGCGAGGGGCGCCCCAAAAACATCACCAACATAATGTGAGTAGTAGGCCCAGTTGGTTCCAAACTGGAACTCCATGGTGATCCCCGTTGTGACCCCCAACGCAAAGTTGATTCCGAAAAGTTTCCCCCAAAAACGGGTCATGTCCCTGTAAATGGTTTTTCCTGTCATGACATACACACTCTCCATGACAACAAGTATCCAGACCAAACCCAGCGTCAAGGGAACAAAAAGAAAATGGTAAAGTGCGGTAACGGCAAACTGTAATCTTGACAGTTCAACCAGCTGGTCAACAGCCATGATGATCTCCTGTATCCTTGCATCCCGAATCGCTCAGGTGCCAAGCCTTTGAAATAACCTGAGCATCCACTTTTTCCCCATGGCTGAAAAACAACCACCAGATCACCCAGAGAAAGCAGGCCTTGAGAAGCAAAACAGCAATGATTTCTCTGGTCAATGTGGAAACAGGGCGAGGAAACATCTTGTCTATCCCTTCTGTATGTTCTTTCCAAGTTTCATGGCGAGGGCACCTACGCCACCGCCATTGTGAACATTGTGGTATCCCATTTGACGCATGAGTGCGAGAGCATGTCCCGAACGTGCTCCCGATCGACAGTAGAGAATCACGGCAGCCGCCTTGTCAGGGGCCACACGATGTACATCGTGACTGACACGATCAAGAGGCACATGCATGGCCCCATCAATGTGTCCTGAAACATATTCAGCATGAGTCCGGACATCGATCAATATCGCTTTTTCAGGAAGAGATGCTTCGTTTTTTTGAGTCAGGCCACCCATGAAATGTGAGAAGAAACCCATCATATGCTCCTTGCTTATCTGTTTTTAAGTCGTTCAATACCCATCCATTTGAGAACGTGCTTCTCGTAAATGGGCTCGGAGGTACCTTGCTTCATTTTATAAATGAAGTACTTTTCGAAAGCCACCTTGGCCCAGTGTACCCAGCGCCCTTTCTTGAACCAATTCACATTGCGCGGTGGTATCTGGGGCAACGCCACAAAGGCAGCCCCTGTATCACCCATGTCAGCCAAACAAAATGCATTCCAGGTTCCCTTGGAAGTGGCGGATTGCCCATTAAGATCTGCCCAGATATTGTGGACAATGGCAGTCACCATGGATTCGATCATGTAACCGGTTTTCGGGGTGCCAGTGGGAACAGGAGTAACTTCCACCGGTGGAATGGCGACACAGACCCCAGCCGAGAATATGTTTCTATATTTTTTGCTTCTCTGGAACTCATCCACCATGACGAATCCCCTCGGATTGCACAAACCCTCCACTCCCGCAACCGGGTCCACTCCTTTGAAGGCTGGCAACATCATGCTGAACTCAAAAGGGACTTCATGTTCCTTCCTGACCTGACCCAGGTCATCAAGTTCAGTCACGTACATTTTCCCATCTTCAATTTTTGTGACCCTGGCATTGGTAATCCACTTAATGTCATTGTCCCGGAGCTCACTTTCAAGCATGGACTTGGAGTCACCCACTCCACCCAGACCCAGATGTCCAATGTAAGGCTCGCTAGTAATATAAGTCATGGGAACACGATCACGAATCTTCCGGTTTCTGAGATCCCTGTTCACTATCAATGAAAACTCGTAGGCCGGTCCGAAGCATGAAGCTCCTGGAAGTGCACCAATCACGACTGGCCCCGGAGCATCCAGAAATTTCTTGTAGGCTTCGTATGTATGCTCAGCATGGTCTACCGTGCAGATTGAATGCGTATATCCATCAGGCCCGGAACCAGCCACTTCTTCAAAAGCAAGTTTGGGCCCCGTGGCGATCACCAGATAGTCGTAGACCAAACGGCTACCGTCCGAAAACTCGAGCGCATTGCCTTCTGCGTCGATCCGGCTAACGGGTTGAGGTACGAAATCAATCCCTTTTTTTGCCAAATAGGGTCTGATTGGAAAAGTGATTGTATCTCTGTCTCTCCACCCCACAGCCACCCAGGGGTTCGAGGGTACGAATTGAAAATAGT